>NZ_DDCJ01000062.1:0-23397 GCF_002335285.1 Thalassolituus sp. UBA2009 | reverse complement strand
AATCAGCGCTGCGTCTTCCGCAGGCAGAGACTGCTGTTTGCTCGTCAGTTCTGCCAGCCAGCTGCTGGCGTGTACCAAGCTGATAAGCCCCTGCTTTTTACTCAGTGATGAATTGCTGCAGCTAAAGTGCCGAAGCTCCTGCTGTAGTGCCAGACCAGCACAATCAATTACAGAAAAAGCATACGATAAATAATTCAGCCCGGTATAAGCACTGAGGTCGACGCACTCAGCATGATAAGCAACATACAACGCTTTGACGTCGTCCGGGTCTGCGCCAGAAAGTGTATTGGCATAGAAAATATTGTCAGAAAACTGGTCGTACAAATGACTCATTTGAAATCCATTACCGGAGGCATATTTCACGCAGTATATGGGATTTCCATACAGGCATCACAGACTAATCAATAAAGGTATCAGTTATGAGGGGCTGGAGGATGACCGTCGTCGCAAGCTCCTCCGTTCTCTACGTTCGCAGGCTCACTTCGGGTCGAACCTATCAGAGGTTGTTCGTATCGTCCTGATACTCACCCTGCGGGCTTAGCTCAAATCTGCTCCCGGCAGATTTGTCTCGTCCATCTCGTGCGGGCATAAAAAAACCGACATGACGTCGGTTTCTTTAAATGGCCCAGAGGATGACCATCGTCGCAAGCTCCTCCGTTCGCAAACTCACACGATTGTCACACAGGCATCCTGCCTTTGTCCCTGCGGGCGCCTGCGGCGGACCAAATTGCTCCCGGCAATTTGTCGAACCTGAGAGTCCGAACCAAGTCTCTCCGTCTGGCGGTAAATAAAAAAGGCTCCTGAATCTGTGCGTTTTATACACACAGATTCAGGAGCCTTTTTTATTTAATGGCCCGCCCGAGAGGATTCGAACCTCTGACCTCTGCCTCCGGAGGGCACAGCCTTAACAGTCATTAAATCACATCTAATTGATTTTAAAAGGTTTTATTTTTATTTCTTCCAAAAATTATCTTCATACTTATGCATATTTACAAAACTTATGGTCACAAAAGTTGGCACCATAAAATGAGTTTTTTGACCACTACCCTCACCTGGCCTATGCACTTTCTATCAGTTCTCATCAATTTTATGTTCCCGATTATGAAATCCTCCCTGGGGGATAAGCTTGCCTTTATCCTCTAGGGAGGATATTCCAATCTTTATCCTTTATAGAGGATATTCCTGATGAAGATCACATCGCCACGTGGATTGGCAAATGCGCTCCAGTAAGCCCGTAAACAGCAGGCCATAGGTGAACTGGCGGGCATCAAGCAGAGCACAGCGTGCTGCTTTTGAAACCTCGCCTGAACGTGCCAAGATCGAAACACTGTTTAAGTTGCTGTCGGCGCTTAATCTGGAATTGGTTCTGGAACCCAGAAGGATCGCTGTTGGCTGATGAAATTGCCGCAGGAGGATTTTTGCCAGGCGCTTTGCGTATCGCCCGTCCTGAAATACGAGAATCATGGCTGCCCAGGAATAAAAGAAGGTATGGAGTTGTTACGCGGCTCCCAACAGGCGATTCATGACCGTGAGACCTTCTTTAAATTGCAGATATTGTTCTGGATGCTGGCGGCTATTGATGGCCACGCCNNGAAACACTGTTTAAGTTGCTGTCGCGCTTAATCTGGAATTAGTTCTGGAACCCAGAAGGATCGCTGTTGGCTAATGAAATTGCCGCAGGAGGATTTTTGCCAGGCGCTTTGCGTATCGCCCGTCCTGAAATACGAGAATCATAGCTGCCCAGAAATAAAAGAAGGTATGGAGTTGTTACGCGGCTCCCAACAGGCGATTCATGACCGTGAGACCTTCTTTAAATTGCAGATATTGTTCTGGATGCTGGCGGCTATTGATGGCCACGCCAAAAACTTCAGCCTCTTCATTGAACCGGAATCCGCTTTCCGCATGACGCCGATTTACGATGTGCTCTCTGCCTATCCGCTGATGCAGGCAAAGTCGCTGCGAGTAGGATACACCGACCCTTAAAACCGGTGATTTCACGCCATTCATGGATCTTTCACTTTCAGATATCGGCCGGACATAGCCCGTGAAAGATGCGTGAAAGATGAATACCCATGCGGGTGAATTTTCGTTACTGATAATCAGAGATCGCAAGCAGATAAAAACGTGCGGTGAAAGTCTTTCACTGCTGTGAAAGGTCGTGAAAGAGCTCAAAACACTACGTATACGTCGCCCGGCTTGTAGCGGTTCAATAAATCCGGACACCCGCTAAAGGCGTTACGTCCGGATGCTTAACGTTCAGAATGATTTCAGACCAGCGGATCAGTAAGCCAGTCTAACCATTGAGTGCCATGGATGGGATTCATATCCCGGGCAAAAGCTGCCCTGTTGGGTTGGTTTTCCACCAGATGTTTGATGATGTACTGACGGGTTGGCTCTGCTGATACGTCAGCTATTTCAATCCCCAGAAGTTCAGCGGAAGCCATGTCCTCATCCCAGTCGCAACGTTCCATGTGCCCATCTTCGTAAAGACGACTGAGGACTGAGGGTATTTGGGCGTAATTCTGCAGAATGTAGCCGATGTCTGCAGCGTCCTTCTTTCTTAGCTCAAGGTCCCGTTCGGTCCATGCGATCATCTTAAGAATGATCATGGCGACAGGATTTGCGACCTTAACCAAGCACTCAGGGGCCTGCGTGATCTTTACTTGCCATGCCTGGAGCAGCGCTTCCGGAAAGCCCAGTGTCGACATTTTAAAGTCACCATCAGGTGGCCAGCTGATGTCATGATGCTCATCGACCACGTTACCGAAAGGCAGAATATCCAGTTCCCAGGGTAAGCTGTCTGAATCGACGAAGCCCAGCCGATAGGCCAGTTTCTGATCCACGGAAAGCCCCTGAGCAGACAGTGCTTCTTTTAATGTATTGAATTCCTGCCATGAGGCCATCTGGATAGCAAAGTCCACATCCCGGGTTCCGCGCTCAATATGTGCGCCGAATCCATGGTGCATAACCAGGTCCCGTGCCATAGCTCCGACAATCAGGTAATCAATGCCCAGACCTTTGGCACAGATATCTACCTTCCGATACATCTCGACCAGACCGCGTGGCAGCTTACCGGTCACATCAATCAAGGTATTCATTCATTACCCTTCTGGCTGCATCCACATTTCTGGGGTCGCTCGTTGACAACAAATCGCTGACGACTATCAGTTCAGGCGCAATATGCTTTGCGCTATCCACTTTCCAGAAGGGTCGGTAGATATCAATGATGAATTCTGGCTTTTCATCGGTTTTCAATTGCCGCAACCGACCGGCTTTCATAAGGGCAGGCAACTGAGCGTTTTCAGCGTATAGGATGCCGTCTTTGGGGTTCAGGTATCCGGTGAGTTTGAGTGCAGCAATCTCGCCGCTGATCTGATAATCCACATCCGACGGCAATGCCTGCCACCAATCCGGGTCCTGAGCCGTGAAGCGGCCGATATGAGCCTTATCCCGAATGCTATAGGGGTAGAGTTCTATCCAACGGTTAGCCAGTTGTCTGGTCTTGATCAGTTCCTGCTGATTCCCGCTGCCCACCAGATACTCGTGGGCAGCCAGATCTTTGATGATGGCACTGACCGATCCCAACGATACTCCAGCCCGTTCAGCAATGGTCCGCAGCGAAGCTCTTGCCAGCTCATGGTCGGCCAGCAACGCAAAAACAACTTTCAAACCAGCCGGCTGAAAAGCCTTCCCGGTTTTGATCTCAGCCGGCAGCTGTTTTCTGTTCGATGCAGCGGTCGCGCGCTTCTTTCCAATCACAACGATGTGCAAGCCGTGCTGATGAATAAAGGCATTGCCGGAAGCATCCAGATACTGGATACCCGCTTCCCTCAACTTCGTCGCCTGTGCAGGTGATATGTGATCCATAAAGACAATCCGACGAGCGCCATCCTGGTGGAGTAGTTCACCCAACTCCACGTTGTCAGCTTCCTGAACCAGAGAGAACAGCGGTATGGCTGGTGCTGTTCCGATAATGATACCCAAGCCGTTATTGGACAACGGACTGTTAAGCCCAACGATCTCTACCGGGAGCTGAACGGCTGTGGCCAATGAATGGATACCATCGCTAAGTGAATCTGAGTGGGGCATTGCCAGCTCCAAATGTTCAATAAAAATGAACGTTCAATAATATTGAACATACTGCAGCACTGCTTAGGTTGCAAGTCGCATGTCTTTCTGAGTGCTCCGATCCACCGTTTTTCTTCTGCATTCACTTGATAAGAGCTCCAAATCCCGCTCCTGGCACCAGCTTCTCCGACCACAAAAACGGTTTTGTCCCTGTCCCGCTATAGAGAACTACACAAGTCAAAAATGCGGGATACCTATGGCGAAAATCGTACGCAAGATTTTAAACCCACCTAAGGGAGAAACAGGCCTTCACCAGGTAAGGGAGAACCTTGGGCGGCTGGTCAATGAGACTCGGTGGCAGATTCCACCAGTCGTGACAGATCTACTGGTTGAGTTGGATGGTATGGCTGCGAAGGAGATACGTGGAGCCGACTGGAGTGTTAAATACTCTGTCCCGGCAAGTAGTCGCCTCCACGGAACCTTGGTTGACCACCCTGTCTGGGCTGCGCTTTACGCGGACAATCGACGCAGCACTATAGTGCGTCAGTTGCAGTCTTTATTACTTGAGGCTTTGGCGGACTCGGATGGGGTTTTACTACCGCATGATGTCGCAGCTGCCGGCCTCTTAATTCGGGTCTTATCCCTGGGAACTGGCGAAGATGATCAATATTACGACGACCTTTTGGAGGCGGTAGCCCAGTGTCCCGCCACCGCGAGTCAGAAGACTAACGCTGGCCGATTCATCCGAGCGGCGTTAGGTCAGCGGGTGACTAGGCGCGAGCGCGGATCGGTTAGTGACGTTACTCGTGCTATTGATCGTCGCACTGGAACTCGTCGTGATGCCTTCGGCGAAATTCACGTATTGGTTCCTTCGGATCCGGACGACCCGGTGGATTTGCCAGAGGTCGGAGAGTTCGTTCCGACTATTTCAGGAAGATCTGGCAGCACCAATAATCGATCTCTGGCGGGAATTGAAGTTGGTGAGGATTATCCGGGGGACCAGATATTGCTCCTTCTTGAACGAGTGCGCGCATTGTCTGTTGAAAAGAAGCTGGCTCGCCGCCAGAGTCAGACAGCAAGAGACATTCTGGCCAGAGCAAATGCGGCTCTTCCAATCACGTATCAGCAGCTAACGGATACGGAGTTGCGGAAGCTGGCGCGCTACATTTCTGACGTAGACCTGGCTAAAAATCCTGATATTCGCGGTGTTCAGATGGCTCTGAGGTTGATGCTGTACACCTCATCTTCGCTCGACGATGTGTTGTCAATGGCCGATCAGGGGGTTGCACAGGGGCTGTCCTACGATTCGGTATTAAACCGGTTTCGTATCCCAAGAATCCAGCCGGATTATAGAACCTCGGATCATGGTGTGAAAAACCTAATAACGAATTCAACGTTTTCGGAAAATAGCTACGTTTCAACTCCAAATTTCTATATAAGACCAGAGTCCATTGCTGGATTTTATTTATGGCTGAAGTCTGTTAAAAAAAATGAATTTAGCAATTTATTAAAGAAGGAGATTTCCAATATATCTAACAGGATTACGCTTTCAAAAATACAGCGCAGCGCCTTTGAAATTGCAAAGGCGAACTTTGATCCCGTAATCGTTCAGACGACGTTTGGGCTCAGGGTGCCATCAGCTAATGTCCAGCAGTACTATTCATCTATTTCTGATGAGCAGGTCATTCAATGCTATACCAGTGCCACTACCGAGCTACGCCGACGAATGGGTATGACGGATAAAACTGCAAATTCAATTATTTATGGTGATGCTCATTCATTTTATTCGCCGAGAAATATGCCAACGGATCAGTGCGTCATAAAAATGTTGAATAATATTTCTATGGAGGCAGCATGTTCTGTTCGTGGCTCGCCTCGGTGGCATAACTCGAATACGCTTCTGTGTGTTATGGTTCAGGCAATATTTACCACCATTCGTGGTGTATACGATCCGATTGTATCTGTTGATAATGATGGCTATGCGCTATTCTATCGCGATAAAGACAAAGAGGATTTTTCTCACTCCCGATTTCAATTTATTCATCCTATGTCTGTGTTGGTGTCTGACTGTTTCAGGTCTGTAAGGTCGCATACTCTAAGGTATAAAAATATTGAAACTATTAATCATGAGATTTTTCTGCTTGATGAGGATGGCGGTATTATTCAGCCTAGACCGAAAATTATTAGGGAGTTCTTGGTGGGTGTTTGGCCTTATCCGTTAAACTCACTCAGGAAATTTGTTCGCCGGAAAATGCTTGAATCTGGGGTCTCATACGAGTCTACCAATATGGTTATGAATCATCATTCTGTTGGTGAAGCATCCTGGGATCGATATAGTGTTGACGATCCCATTGAAATGCGGCTTGAAGTGATTGGTTTTTACGATCGGGTGATTAGAGAATTGGGGATCTGTGATGAGTGGTTCCATGCTTTCTGATTCTGCGCGAAAGACGCTTTTGGCATTTGGAATAGATCCGGATGGAACGGACCACATTAGTGCTGATGATTGTTCGAGAATAATTGACTACCTAAGGCCATTGCACAGTGCATCAGTTGTTGATGAAATACTCGAAAGCATCATTCGTTATGCAGTTGACGCCGGACGCTCGTCGCACGCGGATCTATATCGCAGCTCGATGTTATCTCGACCATCGGCGCCTGTGACACCAAATAATAACCAATTGTATTTGGCGTTATGTCGGTTCGATGCTTTGTTCCCAGAAGTTATGCTAAATCTTAGTGATAAGCAGGTTCCTGGTGCGCTGATATATGGCGCTATGCGCTACGGATTGCTAATCGATAAGGATTTGATCCGATCATGGCGCGAGACGGGTTTTGTGCATGAAATTAGGCAATATAAAAATTATCTATGGATTCTGCTATCAAAAAATGTCGAATCCGAACCCATTGTTTGGCAGCCAGATGATCTGACTTTATTCATGATGGTGCGTTATAAGGAGCGATTATTTTTAAGTAAAGGAACCAGTTGGTATCGGTATTTGACGATATTCCTTCGTCCATATATCGATATTGCTTATTGGCCATCAATGGAAGTATTTATTGATGCGATGATTGCTGTGCTGAAAAATTTCGTCCCTTCTTATCTGGTTGAAATTAGTACGAATAGAAATAGGAATAGAAGCCTAACTGAACATGGCCATCTTCGCCTTATTTCACGAATGATACCTGATGGTGTCTACGTGTCAGTAAAGAGTGAAAATAGTGACCGGGGTGAAGGTAGGGTAAGCCGGAAGCAACGTCGATCACGTGATTCTGATACTATTTCATCTATAGTGCATGACTGTGATTCTGCACTGGATCTTATTGACAGATCTGAAAGCCTAAGTTTTTCATTACCTCTTATGTCTTTGATTCGATGTGCTGGCTTCTATATTGAAAATGATACCGAGTTCGGAACTAGACTAGAACGTTCGGGCGTTGTCAGGATTGTAAATAATCTATCTACTAGATTTAAGCATATTTTTAAGGAAGTGGACCCAGAGAGTCTTTCGTCAGACTATTTGGTTGATAGTCTGCAGGATATGGTATTGGCGGAGCGTGAATCATCTCAGAAGAATTTACGAGTCAGTGTGAATTACTACCTCTGGTATCTGCATCATAAAAATGATCGTGGTTACCTCTGCATAGAGGATGAAATGAGGGATGGTAAATTTTCTCATCCCGCGATGGTATTGCCATGGGAGTACGATGCCATTAAAAGCACCCTGCGGCGTCGATTGAGTATGAGCTCCAGGAGCGATGATAAGCAGCGAGATAAATATATGCTTTTGGCACTTATTTTCGGCTATCGGTCAGGTTTACGTCGTGGTGAAATTACAAGTTTAAGGTATCGTGATATTCATCTTCTAGGGCTTTCGTCAATTGTCATATCGAGGCATGGTAATTTTAAGCCAAAAACACAATCGGGTAATCGACAGGTTGTAGTTAGTGGTCGATATGATGAGCAAGAGTTGTCTCTTATTAAGAGTATTGTCTCAGCGAGGATTCATTCTTCTTGCTCGGATGAGGAGTTTGTATTCGGTCATTATGAGGTTAATTCTAATTCAACAAATAATAAAAAAATATTCGAAGAATTGACATGGATTATCCGGTCTGTTACTGGTGATAAGAATGCGAGTTTTCACTCGCTAAGACATTCATTTGCTTCTATCAATATTTACCGCATGATCAGGTCGAGATGGTTGAGTGAGTATCCAGTGGATGACCATCTTGATTACGACACTGGAGAGAATTACGACGTTTATCTGAGTCGGTTGTCACCTCTCGAAGGAGCCTCGAGGCGTGTAAATCCTATTTATCAAATCAGTGCAGAAATGGGACATGCCTCACCGATTACTACGCTCGGTACATATGTCCATTCTTTGGATTGGATTTTACCGCTCTATCAACGGCGTATGATGCCAGAGTTTTCCACTGCTCAACTGGCTATTGGCCTCGGTATCAGCCGTCAAGCTATTCAGAAAACCGCTCGTGCTGAAGGTCGGCGAAAACTGTCTGACTATCGACTGAGCATGGTGCGAAAACTAAAGAATATTACCACTGTAGTTGATTTATCAGGTTGGTATCACCCTGGGGAAAATTCTAAATTCGATGGCTATAATAAATCTTTCGAATTTGATGGTGCGGTATCAGATATAAGGCGTTACGACAAAGGGAAAATTACGTTGAGAAATTTTCTGCGTAGACACCCTGTTATTTTGAGATTTCCGTCGGAGCTATTAAAGGATTTCGATCTTATGAAGCTTTTTTCAGCTTTATATCTCCGAGAAGAAAAGAGTCGAGGCGACAACATCCTGAAAAAATTCTCAGAACTAACTCCATCTGAGCAGAAATATTGCATCTACCGCTGGCAGGTATCGCGGGAAATATGGCTCGAACACGGCCTTAAGTCTCGATGCCTGGAATTTCGATCGGTGAGATCAGAAAAGTCGTACCAGTACCTGGTCAGAACGCTTGGTATCTTCGATGCGTCAGATGGATAAAATCGTGCCCTAGCACGCCTTACTGTTGATCCAACGAAACAACGCCTCCAGATCCTCCTCGCTGTTCTGAGTAATCAGATAGTCGCGGATTGATCGGCCCTGCAGTGGTGGCGCATCAATTGCTGCCGTAAAAAATTGGTTCTCCGCCCTTCTGGGCGCGATAACCGAAACGGCTTTTTGAATGCCGACGAGTCGAACCAGGCGATCCATTAATTCAGGTGAGGCGGTGCTCTGTTTTTCCCCGGTTAGCTGCTCATAATGAGACAGCGTCATACCCAGAATGCTGGCCTGTTCGATTGGTGATAACTGCCAGTGGCTGATCAGTTTGTCGAAAACACGCATGACATCTGCAATGGTTAAGAGTTTATTCATCGTCCACCTCACTCTGCAATATAAGCCCACCCGGAGTGGGCTCTGTTTATTTACATTTAAGCTCAACACCTGTCGCCGACAATGCCATCACGCCGGTGATCAGAACATCATGGTATTGGGTATGGTTGCGTGTGTAATCCAGGGCACCGGCACCCCCCATCCAATCGGTCTGAAAGCCGACCAGTGCATGGAACCCAGCAGCCCGGGCCTCATTCTCTAACCGGGTACGAGACTCTTTAAATGTCTGACGCACCTGCTCCGGCGTGCCGTTGAAAAACGACCAGCTGCCTGAGAACGGGCTGATGCGCATAACCTCACAGCCTGTAAATGGCACGCTGTCGGTTGTCAGTGTGCCATACCACGGGGCTTTGGACTGTTCTGCGGCGACATGCCCTGCTACCCACAGCAGCAAGGTGGCCAGTAAAGGCTTAAGCTTCATTGGTCAACGCTTTGAATTTAACCACTTTCAGGTCGCACGCTTTGGTTTCCAGCTTGCGGTTGGTAGTGCCCATGAATGTGTCTTCTGAGTAATACCACTGGTCTTTCGGCAGCGCGTACAGATTGCCCACCAGGCGGTAGTGAACCCCTTTCTCCAGTTCGATGGTGGTGGTGGTGCGCCCAGCGCGTTTGCCATCCATAACGTTCTGAGTCAGGTCGCACTCATATTCTACCGTGTGCTTACCCGGCAGCAGCGCTTGTTTGGACTGCGCAAAGGTCGGCAGCTTTTTGCCATCGATAGCGATCAGGCTGACACCGGAACCCATGCCCCAGCCAGCTTCACCATTGGATTCAATCACTGACACTTCCGTCATCGGGCGGGGTTCGCCTTCATAAAAGTGGTCTGTGCCATGTCCCAGCATATTTCCCATGCTGGCACAGCCAGTTAACGCCGCAGCAGAAACGAGTAATCCAAACGCATAACGATTCATTCAGGTCTTCCTTCTCTTGATGGTTTTCGTCCTCAATATGAGAACATCGAAACTATAAAGACTGAATGAAAGAACCTCAATAGTTGATAGTTTCCTTAGATATGCACGGGTTTCAGCAAGATAGTGAGAGCATCAAAGGGGATTAAGAGTGCAATTTATACTCAATTTGGAAACAAGGGCATGTAGTTCTCATTATGAGTACATGATCAAAACCATCTCCTCCCCCAGATACGCCCGTCTCATTGGTTGGCTCATTGCCAACCGTCAGGCCAAAGGCCTGAGCATCCGGGCATTGGCCGAATTGCTGTCGGTAACAACAACGGCTGTACACCGCATTGAGTCACTGGAACGCAGACTTGACGTCTTTGAGTATGTGCAGTTCTGCGCAGCACTGGAGATTGATCCGCTGGAAGGCATTCGCCTGCTGCGCTGATCAGTCACGCGATCTTTTGCGCCAGCGGTCAACCACCCATGCGCTGAAGAGAATCAGCAGAAAGTTACCAATAATCACCGCAGGTACCACGTAGTCAAAACTGACAGTGCTGGATTCCATAGCATATTCCTCTGAAGCCTGAACCTATAGTAATGCCACTGCAGGCGATTCGGTGCAATGACCGTTACCCATATACCAGCCAAATCAGCCGCCTGCGATACACTGGCTGCATAACAGTGACTGGTGGTCTGGCTATTCAGCCAGCAGCTGACTGACTTACTGGAGGTATACAATGGAAGACAGCCGCATTATCCTGGTCGATAACGTTTGGGCGTCCTGTTCAGCGAGTTCAGAGGAGGCTGACTTCAAACGAGAAAAGGCCAGGTTGCTCATTCGTGTTCGGGAGCGGATTGTGGCGGCTGGGTGGACACCCGGAGAGGCGACTGCGCGACTGTCATTAAGCGACAAGCAGTTGCAGGCATTGTTGGATGGACAAGTGTCCGAGCCTGGTCTGAAACCGCTATATCCAACACGGGAGGTAAGCGGGATATGTTTTTGGGTTTCTGTTGCGATGATTCAAAATACGGGGCGATGACATGGTGTTAACCGTATATTTGGAGCAGCCAGGTATTAACTGACTTGAAAGATCCTAAGGCATTGGTGGCGATAATGTAGATACTTCCAACTCAGTCAAATAGCTACTGCCACCGATTAAAGTTTCATCTGCCTTGTAAGGTTTAGCTTTCGATTATTAGCTATCTGGGCCACTTCGAGTGCAGTGAATCTATAACATACAGATGGCTGTGCTCCTTTCCATAGCCAAATGCCTCCAGATGCTCATGACCAGCTTCAAGATCATCGTGCCGGTGAAATAGCGCATTATTTTCGTCCTCCGGCCAAAGTTTAAATACCAATACCAGGCCAATAGCGGAAAGCCCGGCCAGTAATAAAAACGCCGAATTCACATCCAGCACGGTTAATAACCAGCCGGCGAACGGATAGGCCATCATCCAGCCTGCGTGGGAGAGTGAAAAATGTGCAGCAAACAACGCTGGCCTGTCCGCGTTACTGGCTGAACGAACCAGAACTTTACTGGTTGGGGTCTGCACCAGGGAGTAACCGGCTCCCAGCACGAACCAGATCATCAGCAAAGTGACATAGCCTGTGATAAGAGTGCCGGATAATTGCGCAACAATCATCAAGCCGAGGCCTGTCAGCATCACTCTGCGCTCAGTGATTTTTTCCAGAAGCGTTGGCAGTGTCAGCGCTGTGAGCATGGAGCCAAAGCCGAAAGCAGCCAGAGCGAATGCCGTTTGCTGGCCACTCAGGGCAAAATTCCCCTGCACCAGAACCACGGTGTTAACGAACACCATCGCGCCCCCTAGGGCGGTGGTAAAACTCAACAACAGCAGACCTCTCAGTCGTGGGGTCAGCAGGTAAATGCGTCCACCTTTCGTAAGTCTGTCTGTCCAGGTATTCACCGCAGAAGCCTGGGCTTTTGGGAGGGTAACGGATAGCACCAGCAACGCTGACGCCACGAACCCCAGCATGGTGCCGAAAAATAATCCATGCCACGAGGTAATCAGCAGCAATGTCGCCGCCAGCATGGGGCTGATCAGACTTTCCATGTCGTATGCCATGCGGGAAAGTGACAGCGCTCTGGTGTATTCACGCTCGTCCGGCAGCACATCAGGAATCGTCGCCTGAAATAACGGCGTAAATCCGGCGGAACTGCTTTGCAGAACAAAAATAACCACATAGATGTGCCAGACCTCGGTGAGGAACGGCAGCGAAAGCGCCGTCAGCGCTCGGATAATATCCAGCAGCACCAACACAGGCTTGCGTGGGCGCCCCTGAAACAACGCCGCCAGTAGCGGTGACACAAACACATAGGCCAGCATTTTGATGGTCAGTGCAGTTGCCAGCACAGTGCCTGCATTGTCTCCCGCCAGCTCAAACGCCATCAGACTCAGGGCAACCGTCGCCAGACCTGTGCCCAACAATGAAATAACCTGCGCAGCAAACAAATGGCGGTACACGCGGTGACGCAGAATACTCAGCATAGAAACCTCAGCGACTGACGTTGACTGACAAAAAACCGATTGCTGGTCGGTTTTTGCTGTGGCAGTGTATGCCTCATCCTGAACGTTGGAAAGACTATGATTCTCGGTGAGTTAGAAAAGCAGGTTCTGAACCATCTCTGGTCTGCGGGAGAAGCTGACGCCAAGCAGATCCATGCCGCCTTCAGTGCCGGGCGCAGCAGCTCCCTGAACACCATTCAGAGTACACTGGACCGTTTGTACAAAAAGCAGCTGCTCAGCCGCAGCAAACAAGGACATGCCTTTGTCTACCGCACCCGGGTTGATCGGGAAGACCTGATCGCTCAGCTGATCCGTAATATCACCAGCGACCTTGTCAGCCATGACAGCCAGTCGCTGATGGCGGCATTTGTTTCCTTGTCTGCCGATCTGGGCGCCGACGAGCTAGATCGCCTGGAGGCTATGATTCAGAATCACCGTCGCAAGAGCAAACTGCAGCCATGATCAGCGGAAGCTGGGGTTTTATTCTGAACCTGCTGAGCATGGCTGCATTGCTCGGACTGGCCTCAGCTGTCTTTCAGTTATTAACGGCTCCTCTGATTGTCCGGGCAAAAAACCGTGTTGACCCGTTGGAGCAAAAATGGCTCATTTTAAGCTGGGCCGTTTTACCCTGGACAATGACTCTGTTGCTGTTTGTTGAGGGCGGAATCGCCTTACCAGACGACCACAATACAGTGCATGGTGCTCTGGGACTTATTCACTGGCATCATGCCGATGAGTTTGTCGTTAGCGCCTGGCACAGCTGGTTTCTGAGTGCGGCCGGTTTATGGCTGACGCTGCGCATAGGGCGTTTTGCTTATCAGCAATGGCGTGTAAACCAGCAACTGAAACTACTCCGTGAGCAGGCAGTGGCGACTTCCGACTCCACGATCCGCATTTTGCCGACCCGCGACGTTGTCGCCATGGCAGCCGGATATTTCCGCGCTGATATTTACCTGTCGCAAGGTTTGCTCAATCAAACAACGCCAGACCAGCAGGCAATCATCATTGCTCATGAGCAGGCGCATATCCGCCAGTTCGATAACCTGAGTCGCTGGTTACTGATGCTGCTTATTTGCCCACTGCCAGGCTTTGTTCGCCCCCCCATTCTGAACCGCTTCACATTAGTGACCGAGCAGCTCGCCGATCGCCGGGTTACCCGCAACGCCGAAGCCGCCGACATCGCAGAAACACTGGTGAAAATTGCGCGCTTACGCCACCGCATCAACAAGCCTGGTCAGGCGGCGTTTGTCGCTGCAGAACAGCTGCGCGAGCGGGTCATTGAACTGCTGACACCATCTCGTCCGTCCGCTCTGAAGCTGGGCCTGTTACCACTGGCTATTCTGGTCACAGCCACAGCGGTACTTTCTGCCACTGATGCTCTACACCACTTTTTTGATATTTTCCTAGTCCATTAACGGAGCTGAAATGAAGCTTGTTAACCACGTTATTTCTGCGCCCAAAAAACCGATTATCAATCGGTTTTTAATGTGCTTGACCCTGTTCATACCCTGCTACGAAAGCGCTTACGCCGAAAATACAGTGAGGCTGTCTGAAGCCGTCGAGCGGGCGTTAAAGGGGCATCCACAGATTGCCATCTGGTCTTATCGCCAGCAGGGCATACAGGCCGAAATAGAAGCGGCTGGTAGCCGGCAACCTGCTCAGCTGGAACTGAGCGTCGAAGATGCATTCGGTACTGACCAGTATGAAGGTACCGATGCCATGCAGACGACCTTGAGTGCCCGCTGGCTGTTAGAAGGTGATCAGATCAGCGCCAGAACAGAACACGCAGCCGCTCAGCAGCGCTTGCTGACAGCGAAACAGCGAGTGCAGCTAGCCGATGTAACCGCACATACTTCAACACTCTTTATTTCGTTACTCGCCGATCAGGAGCGGCTACAACTGGCACAGGAAGCGTTAGCCGACGAAAAAGAAATTCTGGCGATCATTCAGCGCCGTGTGAATGCCGGTCGTGCCCCTAATACCGACCAGATACTGGCACGTACCCGTTTAACAGAGCAGGAATTGGCGGTAGAAGAATTCGGGCACCGGCTGCAGTCGGCGTCACTGCGATTGTCTGCGCAGTGGGGAGCGGCAGAAACCCAGCTTTATGCCGCGGGAAACCTGCTGCCATTTCTGCCGTTGGCAAAAGCCGAAGCTGCCATGAACAAATTGCAGGAAACCCCGTCACTGAACCAGATAAAAGCGGAAGCAGAACTGTTCAGTGCGGAAGGAAAACTCGCGAGTGAAGAAGCGGTAACCCCGTGGTCGGCTGGCGCAGGCGTGCGCCGTTTCGAAAATACAGATGACTATGCCCTGGTCGCCCAGTTCAGCATTCCACTGGGCGCGAATCAGCGCTACGCCGCTCTTCAGCGCTCGGTCAATGTCCGTGAAGAACAGAAGACACTTTCAGCACAGGCGCATTTGCAACAACTGACCATCCAAACCCGCACACTGCTGATGGAACTGGAACACAGCCAGCACGTTATCAATACCCTGACAGAAACCATTCTGCCGACTCTCAATAACGGTCGTCAGCAGGCGCTTAAAGCCTATGAAAACGGGCAGCTGGATTATGTGCAGTGGGATAACACCCGCCAGCAATGGCTGAATGCCCGCAAGCGTTTACTAGACGAAGCGGAAGCACTGCATCAGCAGTGGATTGAATTACAGCGCCTGACCGGCCAGACCATTTATTTCTGAGGCTAAGTTATGACACCCCATAAAATATTTTCCCTCCTGTTGCTGGCTTTGCCGTTATTCGCAGGCAGCGCTCTGCCAACACAAATGGTTTATGCCCAGTCGGCGGAAACAGCCGAAGCGGAACCGGAGAAAGGACCTCACCGCGGACGCATGCTGCGCGATGGTGATTTTGCTCTGGAGCTGGCCATTTTCGAAACCGGTGTACCGCCGGAGTTCCGGGTCTGGAGCACATTGTCCGGCCAGCCAATTGCACCACAGGATGTGCAGCTGAGCGTACGTCTTATTCGTCTTGGCGACGTCGTCGATAATATCGGTTTCCGCGCTGAAGGCGATTACCTGCGTGGCGACATGGAAATTTACGAGCCTCATTCTTTTATTGTCGATATTCAGGTTCAGCATGCTGGCCAGCAATACCAGTGGCGTTACGACAATTTTGAGGGACGTACGCAAATCGCCGCGCCGGTTGCCGATGCCATGGGAATTACCACCGAAGTCGCGGGGCCAGCGACTCTGCATATTCAGACACCCGTCTGGGGCAATCTGACGTCAGTACCAGGCACCGAGCGCAACGTCAGCGCACGTTTTGATGGCGAAATCCGCAAGGTGCACGTACGCGAAGGACAGGTGGTTCAGGCAGGCAGCGAATTGCTTACCATCGACAGCAACGAGAGCCTGAAAAGCTACAGCGTACGCGCACCAGCCTCAGGCATTGTCAGCCGGATTTATGCCGCTGCCGGAGAACAAAGTGCAGGACGCACTCTGCTGACACTGCAAGACAACCGTACATTGCAGGCTGAACTTGCCGTGTACCCGAAAGACTGGAGTCGTGTAAAAGCCGGAGCCCCCGTCACCATCACGGTACCCGGCACAGAATTGCAGGCTCAGGCTGTGCTTAAACATGCTTACCCCTCTGTTCAGTCCGATCAGTCACGTCTGTGGCTGGCCACCCTTGATAACGCCGAAGGTTTGTTGGCGGCCGGAATGAAAATCAATGCCCGCATTGAAACCGAAACCCGTGACGTAGCTCTGGCCGTCAAACGCTCTGGTTTACAGGCGTTTCGCGACTTCACCGTGGTTTACGCCAAAGTCGGGGACGAATACGAAGTGCGCATGCTGGAACTTGGCCAGGCCGCCGGTGAGTGGGTTGAAGTGCTCGGTGGTCTTGAACCCGGCACAGAATACGTCAGCGAAAACAGTTACATCATCAAAGCCGACATCGAGAAGTCCGGCGCGTCACACGACCACTGATACGGGAAATCGCCATGTTGGATTTACTGATAAAACTGGCCATTGCCCGGCGGAACCTGGTGATGGTCGTTGTCGCCATCGTTGCTGTTCTGGGTCTGTGGAATTTTAACCGGCTGCCGATTGATGCCGTGCCTGACATTACCAACGTACAGGTGATGATCAATACCGAAGCCGCCGGCTTTACCCCACTGGAAGTGGAACAGCGTATTACCTATCCGCTGGAAACCGCACTGGCCGGATTACCGGGGCTGGAATACACCCGTTCGGTATCGCGCTACGGCCTGTCGCAGGTGATCGCTATTTTCAGCGATGACACCGATATTTATTTCGCCCGCCAGCTGGTCGGCGAACGCATGGCATCTGCCAGCGGTCGTCTGCCTTATGGCTTACAACCAGAAATGGGGCCTATCGCCACCGGCCTGGGTGAAATCTTTATGTTCACCGTTGATGCTGAGCCGGGCGCAGTCAATGCCGATGGGTCTGCCATCACGCCTATGGATTTGCGCAGTGTGCACGACTGGATTATCCGCCCGCAGCTGATGCAGGTGCCGGGCGTGGTGGAAGTAAACCCCATCGGTGGCTACGAGCGGGAAGTCGTGGTGCAGATGCAACCGCAACGCATGCTGGCTGCTGGTATCAGCAGTGCCGATATTGTGGCCGCTATCCGCGCCAATAATGAGAACCGTGGCGCCGGATTTGTTGAGCGCAATGGTGCACAATGGCTGATGCGGATTCCAGGGCAGGCAATGCAGGCCGACGATATAGCGGCAATTAGCATTACCTCTGAAAATGGAAAAACGGTGCATATCAGCGATGTGGCCGAGGTGACCATTGGCCACGGCCTGCGCACCGGTGCCGCGACCCAGAATGGCCGGGAAGTGGTGATGAGCACTGTATTCATGCTGGTTGGTGAAAACAGCCGCACAGTGGCAAGTAATGTCGGTAAAAAACTGGCCGAGATTAACGCGTCTCTGCCTGAAGGCATTGTTGCAACGGCCGCCTACGACCGCACCGGGCTGGTAGAAAAAACCCTGAGTACCGTCACCACCAATCTGGTGGAAGGTGCTTTGCTGGTGATTGTTATTTTGTTCCTGATGCTGGGCAATATCCGCGCGGCCATTCTCACCGCGCTGGTTATTCCTCTGGCAATGCTGATGACCTTTACCGGTATGGTACAGACTCGCGTCAGCGCCAACCTGATGAGTCTGGGCGCGCTCGATTTTGGTCTGCTGGTCGATGGTGCCATCATCATTGTCGAAAACTGCCTGCGTCGTCTGAGCCAGCAGACAGGTCCGCTTGCATTAAAAGAACGTCTGCAACTGGTGTTTGAAGCCACTCGGGAAGTCATCCGCCCGGCATTATTTGGTGTATTTATTATCACCGCCGTGTACGCACCGATTTTCGCCCTCGAAGGGGTAGAAGGCAAAATGTTCCACCCGATGGCCATCACCGTTGTGATTGCTCTGCTGAGTGCGATTCTGCTGTCAGTCACTTTTGTTCCAGCAGCAGTGGCCTTGATGTTCAAGGGTCCGGTGACGGAAAAACACAACCCTCTGGTGTCGGCACTTACGCACATGTATCAGCCATTATTGGCGCTGGCCCTGCAAGCTAGGGCGCCCATCATTGGGCTGGCGGCAGTACTGGTTTTACTGAGCATCTGGCAGGCTACCCGCTTAGGCAGCGAATTTGCTCCGAATCTGGACGAAGGTGATATTGCCATGCATGCGCTGCGCATCCCTGGTACGTCTCTCAGTCAGGCCATTGCCCTGCAGGAAACACTGGAAGAGCGCATCAAAGCCCTGCCGGAAGTTGAGCGGGTATTTGCCAAAATCGGTACTGCTGACGTCGCCACCGATGCTGTGCCCCCGAGTGTGGCCGATAACTTTATTATTCTGAAACCACGAGACCAGTGGCCAGATCCGGATAAGCCCAAGCAGCAGGTGGTCGCTGAACTGGAAGCCTTAGTCAGTGAAATCCCTGGCAACCGTTATGAATTTTTACAGCCCATTCAGATGCGCTTTAACGAATTACTCGCCGGTGTACGCGCCGAAGTTGCCATCAAGATTTTCGGTGACGATCTCGATGTGTTAACTGGCCTGGGCGCGTCGCTTGAGAAAATTGTTGCTGGTGTCGATGGAGCGGTGGACATTCAGACTGAGCAGGTGACCGGCTTGCCACTGCTGGAATTTATTCCGGATGCTGATGCATTACGCCGTCACGGTATCAGCCGTCAGCAACTGCAGGATCAGTTGGCCACCGCTCTGGGCGGTGAAGTTGCAGGCACTTTGTTTGATGGTGATCGCAGGGCAGATATAACCGTGCGCCTGCCCGAAACCGTACGCGCTGACATCGACGGTCTGAGCTACCTACCAGTGACCGTTGCACACGGGCAGGTTGTTCCACTGCAGGAGCTGGTCACACTCAGTGAAAACATCGGTGTAAATCAGGTAAACCGCGAAAATGGTAAACGCCGTCTGGTGGTCACCGCCAACGTTCGCGGTCGCGACCTTGGCAGTTTTGTGGAAACCGTGCGCAATGCTGTTGGTGATGAACTGGATATTCCCGCAGGCTATTGGGTGGAATATGGCGGAACATATCAGAAGCTGCAGTCAGCCTCACAAAGACTGATGATTGTTGTGCCAGTCACTCTGCTGCTGATCGTAGGTTTACTGATACTGGCACTGCATTCAGTGCGCGACGCTTTGGTCATTTTTACCGGCGTTCCGCTGGCCTTAACCGGTGGCGTACTGGCGCTGACACTGCGTGATATTCCCTTTTCGATTTCTGCGGCCGTTGGGTTTATTGCCCTGTCGGGTATCGCCATCCTTAATGCATTGGTGATGGTGTCATTTATCCGTGAATTACAGCGCTCTGGGCAAAGTCTTGAGCAGGCTATCGTTGAAGGTGCGCTGACGCGTCTGCGTCCGGTGATTACCACAGCATTGGTAGCGTCGCTGGGTTTTGTCCCGATGGCACTGAATACAGGCATCGGCTCCGAAGTACAACGACCACTGGCAACCGTCGTGATTGGTGGTGTTATTTCTTCTACGATTCTGACCTTGTTTGTGATTCCGGCGCTGTACCGTCTGGTGCACCGTAGTGAAAAACGAGGAAATGCATGAAATTGTCTATAACACGTCTTGTACTTTTACTCGCCATGTTAACCACAGCGTCCTTCGCTGTGGCCCATGGCGTTGATGATAATACCCGCACATTTCTGCAACAGAATACCGGCGTGCAGTTCGTCCCTTTCCTGTATATCGGCGCCAAGCACATGATCACAGGATACGATCACCTGCTGTTCCTGCTGGGAGTAATCTTCTTTCTGTTCCGTAGCCGGGAAGTTCTCCTCTACGTCAGTCTGTTTACTCTGGGACACAGCATTACTCTGATGTCGGGCGTTCTGGCCAATATTCAGGTTAACGCTTACCTGATTGATGCCATCATCGGCCTTTCAGTGGTGTACAAAGGTTTCGATAACCTGGGTGGCTTTAAAAGGGTATTGGGAGTTCAGCCAGATACACGCTACGCCGTACTGATTTTTGGCTTGTTTCATGGTTTTGGTCTGGCGACCAAATTACAGGAATTTCATATTCCCGAAGACGGCCTGCTGACCAATCTGATTGCCTTTAATATCGGCGTCGAGATCGGACAGTTTGCTGCACTGGGCATCATCCTGATACTGATCTCGGCATGGCGCCATTCAGCAACCTTCAGCCGTTTCGCCGTACTGACCAATACGCTGCTGATGGCGTCGGGCATCATGCTCACCGGCTACCAGTTGACTGGCTATTTTAATTCCTGAGGAGAAGGAAATGACTTACGCACATATTCCGGCCAAACAGCTCTGGCTGGCCACACTGGCCGCATTTGCGACTGGACTGCTTACGCTGGTTATCGTCATTATGCCAGCGGAATACAATATAGATCCGACCGGCATTGGTACTCAGCTGGGCTTAACCGCGCTGTCACCGGAGAAACTGAATGAAGCACCGTCAGCCCTGAGTAACTCAGCGAATATGGATGGTTTGACCACCCTGGTTATCCCGGCTGGCAGCGGTAAAGAGTTCAAACTGGAAATGACGGAAGGTGGCCAGGTTGATTTTGAATGGATCACCGATGGTGCCAGTATTTATGTTGATACTCACGGCGAACCCTTTAACGATCCCAGTGGCTACTTTAAAAGTTATGTCATTGCCACAACCGGTGAAATGAAAGGCAGTTTTACGGCGCCGTTTGCGGGAACCCATGGCTGGTATTTCCGCAACGATAGTCAACAAGACATCACCATTCAGCTATTTTTTGAAGGTCAGTACGAAAATCCTCATGCGATGTAAATCGCCAACAAGCAACAGGAGTTACTACATGAAAGCATTATTACTATCCGCCCTTCTGACGATTTCTGCATTCAGCGGAACTGTGCAAGCTCACGGCGACCACGGTGCTATAAGTGAGTCAGGTGCTATGACTCTTGCGCCCCGCGTTGTGCAGAAGATGACCCTGAGAGACTATGGCTATACAGCTGGTCAACTGGATACCAGTTGGCAGAGCATTGGTAAAGATCAGATTGTCCTGAAGGAAAAGGGGGCTGGTTTCTATATTGTCGAAGTTACAAAATCCGGTTCTGATGAAAAGGTGTATGTAAAAGTTCTTCTGGATGGCAGCATTTCTGATGTGTCAAAAGTGTATCCGTTCTAAAAAACGATAAAGGCATCCTCTAAATTAGTTATAAAAGAGGATGTCAATTTTTCAGTAAAAGTGTTCCGTATTATTCTTGTTATGGTGTTTCAATTGATCCCATGAGTAATCAGTTCTGTTTTTCTCAGATATCTCAATGAGCAGGTGACCCAATGAGGATAGTTCCGCAGCTATGCGTCAAAGTGGAGGTTAATGGTATTGATGGCGTCGTCAGTGCCTGGCTTGAGACTATATCCGACAGAACAGAATTTCGGTTTTCCTGGATATTCCGTCTTACCAATCATCCATTCCGGATGATCCTGACCATGAGTCATCCATCCCGATTGAATCCGACGACCAGGAATGGTCCATATCGGATATGCCGCTGTCCCATGAGTCTGATCCGGAACAGCCATACAGATTACCGCCTACATCGATACCACTAATGCCATCCATCATCGTCAGGCCGGTAGCTGGATTTATATCGATTGTGCTTTCGAACGGATCGGAATAATTGGATCGTGCTAAGCGTTCGTCATCTGTCGCATTGATTGAGCAGTCATCCCATGAATTTTCGGCGTTTTCAGCCATCATAGCCGCTGCACCGCTTGTTGATACAAAATGCCCCCTGCCCCTGGCAATGCTGCCGGTAGCCAAGCGGTGACGAAAATTCTGTGCAAAAGATTGAGTTTTCGGTGAACCCGAGCGGAATAGTCGCAAAATCAGTAGTGAATAAATCACTCCAAGATAAAAGTAATCAGGGAAAGCGATGGCTGCCATGGCGGTATTCACAAGCACGAACAGACATTTACCGAACATGTTTCCCTCCTGTTTTTTGCAGCACCAGAGGCTGATATGGCCAGACGCTTTTATGTTTACGCGTTCAGGTTGATTTACAGACTACCTATAACCAAATCCGACATCCCTGTCTCTGCATTCACACCCCCACTCCCCTAACCAAAATATTCCGACGGCAATTGAGCAACGAAGCCTTTGCGCAAATCTCCCAGCGTCTGAAACTCCGCTGGCCAGGCACGCATTTTCTTCTGCACCCAAATGCGAACTGCGCTGTGGTTGTCGAGCGAAGGACTCACCCCCAGATGTCCCGCCAACCCGGTGCCATGCTGAACCTCCGTCACAAATATGAGCCAATCGGCTATATGGTTGGCTCTCTCTGATGCCCACTGCTGATGGAAGCGTTGATAATGCATCAGCCCTCCTCCGCTTCGTTGTGAGCCTGCTCTTCAACAATAAAGCGTTGTTGCAACAGGCGGTCGAACGCAGAGCCATCCTGTCGGGTCAGGTTCGGCACATAACGCGAGTACACGCGGAACAGCATTTCAGTACTGGTATGGCCCATCTGTCGCGCAATCCACTCCGGGCTTTCGCCGGCAGCCAGCCACAGAGTCGCTGCGGTGTGGCGGGTCTGATACGGGCGGCGTTCCTTAATGCCCAGATAGCGCAGCAAGGGGTACCACACACGCTTGGTCACGTTGTTATGTGCCATTGGCGTACCTATGCGGGTAGCGAACACAAATTCGTGCTCAGCCGTCAGCCGCTGCTGTTCTCTCAGAGCATCGTACACCGGCTGTGACATATGAATCTCGCGCTGCGAGCCATCTGTCTTGGTGTAGGTGATGTTGCCATCCACAACGGTTTCGCGAATCAGAATCTGGCGGCGTTCGAAGTCGATGTACTTCCACTTCAGACCATCAATCTCCGCCGTACGCATCCCGGTGAAGAAACGCACGGTGTAATAGGCCTTAAAGTCGTCACGCACGTTATCCAGAATCCGGCGCACCTCTTCCAGTGTAAAAGGCTCAACATCCACTTTCTGGATCTTCAGCGATTTGATTCCCCGAAAGGGACAGGTAAACTCATACCGG
>NZ_DDCJ01000020.1:22538-27245 GCF_002335285.1 Thalassolituus sp. UBA2009 | reverse complement strand
CAGCAGCACGCTTTTATCCGGATAATCGAAAGGGATCGGCAGCAGCGGTGACATTGACTGCTCCGTCACACTCAGTGCAACTTCTTCATCCAGCTCACGCACCAGAGCCGCCGTGACACTTTCACCGGCTTCTACTTTTCCGCCGGGAAACTCCCACAACCCGCCCTGATGTTTGTCATCCGGGCGGCGGGCAATCAGAATGTCGTGGTCATTAACGACCACGACAGCTACAGCAACATGCACCGTCTTCATCAGGAGCGGTAGTTGGCGTTGATGGTTACGTACTCGTGCGAGAAGTCACAGGTCCACAGCTCTTCGCGGAAGTCTCCGCGCGCAAGCTCAATACGGACACGGAACTCAGTCAGGGCAAAAACAGCGGCACCGGCTTCTTCGGTGTAAGACTCACAGCGGCCACCGTTTTCCACGATCTGCACGTCATCGATAAAGATCTGTACTTTCTCCAGATCAAAATCCTGTACACCGGAACGACCGACCGCAGCCAGAATACGACCCCAGTTCGCATCGGATGCAAACATCGCGGTTTTAACCAGCGGTGAGTGCGCCACGGTATAAGCTACGTCCAGCGCTTCTTTCTGGCTGGCTGCACCACCGACTTCGATGGTCACAAACTTGGTGGCCCCTTCACCGTCACGAACAATCGCCTGAGCCAGAATCTGGAAGGCTTCTTTCAGTTTGGCAAAGACCAACTGAGCTTCCGGGCTGGCAACATCATTGATCTGCACACCGGAACGGCCGGTGGCCATCAGCATGCAGGAATCGTTGGTTGAGGTATCACCATCGATGGTCACACGATTAAACGAACAATCAGCCAGCTCTTTACACCAGGACTGCAACAGCGCCTGAGAGATACCGGCATCGGTTGCGATATAACCGAGCATAGTCGCCATGTTCGGCATGATCATACCGGCACCTTTGGACATACCAGTGATGGTGACGGTTTTACCGTTAACCTCAAACTGGGTGCTGTAACCTTTTGGCAGGGTGTCAGTGGTCATGATGCCCTTGGCAGCACGGGCCCAGTTATCGGCACTGAGATTATCCAGTGCTGCCGGGATACCACGTTCAAACGCCGCCATGTTCAGCGGCTCACCAATCACGCCGGTCGAAAACGGCAGAATCTGAGCCGGCTGTACAGCAGTTGCTGCCGCCAGCATTTCGCAACTGCGGACCGCATTAGCATAGCCCTGCGGACCCGTACCGGCGTTGGCATTACCGGTATTGATAAGCAGGTAACGCGGAGCAGTATCTGCCAGATGCACTTTGCTGATCTGCACCGGCGCTGCACAGAATGCGTTGGTGGTAAATACGCCGGCAACGGTTGTTCCCTCGGCCAGCTCAATCACCACCATGTCGTCACGGTTGGCATAGCGCACATGCGCCTGTGCCACACCAAGACGAACGCCATCTACCGCTTTAAAATCTTCAAAAACCGTGAAATTAACTGCCATTTTTTTGCTTACGCCTTCCGACTTTTGCTTACGACAAAGTGCCGTGACAATGTTTGTATTTTTTACCTGAACCGCACGGGCATGGCTCGTTGCGGCCGACTTTCTTTTCATCACGCACAAAAGGTTGTGCCTGATCGTCGCCACTATCAACCTCTGGCTGACCACCTGACAGAGACTCAGCAGCTTCATGCTGATACTGCGCACGTTGTGCCTGGGCTTCCACCGCCGCACGGCGCTGTTCTTCCATAGCCCGGACTTCTTCTTCCTGACGCACTTTTACGTGGGACAGAATACGGATGGTTTCGTGCTTGATATTACGCAGCAGTTCCTGGAACAGGCCAAAGGATTCACGTTTATATTCCTGCTTTGGATTCTTCTGGCCGTAGCCACGCAGATGAATACCCTGACGCAGGTGATCCATGGTCGCCAAGTGCTCTTTCCACAGGTTATCAAGAATCTGCAGCATCACCTGCTTCTCGAACATGCGGATTGGCTCTGCACCTACGGTCGCTTCTTTTTCGTCATAGGCTTTTTGTACTGCTTCCAGAATACGCTCGCGCAGAGTTTCTTCGTACAATTTATCTTCGTTATCCAGCCACTGCTGCACCGGCAGCTCGACATCGAACTCAGCTTTCAGGTGGCTTTCAAGGCCGGCAATATCCCACTGCTCTTCCAGACTTTGTGGTGCGATATAACCATCGATGGCTTCATTAACAACGTCTTTACGGATATTGGTGATGATTTCAGAAATATCTTCCATCGCCATAATATCGTTACGCTGGTTGTAGACCACTCGACGCTGGTCGTTAGCCACATCATCGTATTCAAGCAGCTGTTTACGGATATCGAAGTTACGGCCTTCTACTTTGCGCTGAGCTTTCTCAACGGCATTGGTCACCATCTTATGCTCGATGGATTCACCGTCTTTCATACCCAGCGCCTGCATCATGCTGCGCATACGCTCAGACATGAAAATACGCATCAGGTTATCTTCCAGCGACAGGAAGAAACGGGTGGAACCTGCATCCCCCTGACGACCAGCACGACCACGCAGCTGGTTATCAATACGGCGGGATTCATGACGCTCGGTACCAATAATGTGCAGACCACCGGCTTCCAGAACAGCATCGTGGCGCTTCTGCCAGTCGGCTTTAATCGCTGCAATCTGACTGTCGGTCGGATTTTCCAGCGCCGCTGCTTCAGCTTCCCAGTTACCGCCCAGCATAATGTCGGTACCACGACCGGCCATGTTGGTGGCGATGGTCACCGCCCCCGGGCTACCGGCTTCGGCAATAATCTGTGCTTCGCGCGCGTTTTCTTTGGCGTTCAGAACATTGTGAGCAACTTTCGCCTGCGTCAGCAGATGCGAAATATATTCTGATGATTCAATAGATGCAGTACCCACCAGAACCGGACGGCCCTGTGCGGTTACTTCACGGATTTCTTCAATAACGGCATCAAATTTTTCTTTCTGAGTGGCGTAAATAACGTCGTTATAGTCGATCCGGCGAACGGCTTTATTGGTTGGAATAACCACCACATCCAGACCGTAAATCTGGTGAAATTCGAAGGCTTCAGTATCTGCAGTACCGGTCATACCGGCCAGTTTTTCGTACAGGCGGAAGTAGTTCTGGAAAGTGGTCGAAGCCAGAGTCTGACTTTCGTTCTGAATATTCACACCTTCTTTCGCTTCAACCGCCTGATGCAGACCTTCGCTCCAGCGGCGGCCTGGCATGGTACGGCCGGTGTGCTCATCAACGATGACCACCTGACCGCCCTGTACGATATAGTCGACATTTTTCTGATAAACCGCATGAGCCTTCAGCGCAGAATGCACATGGTGCAGGAGATTGAGATTGCCGGCGGCGTAAAGGCTTTCACCTTCTTTCAGAATGCCTTCGTTGGTTAACAGCTCTTCAACAAACTCATGACCTTCTTCAGTCATCTCAATAGAGCGCTGTTTTTCATCCACGAAGTAATGACCGGAAGCCGCCTCATTACCTTCATCGGCAGCCTGACCACGTTCGAGCTTAGGAATCAGCTTATTGATTTTACGGTACAGCTCAGAGCTGTCTTCCGCCGGACCAGAAATGATCAGCGGCGTACGGGCCTCATCGATCAGGATCGAATCCACCTCATCGACAATGGCAAAATACAGTTCACGCTGCGCTTTATCGGCCAGAGAGAAAGCCATATTGTCGCGCAGATAATCGAAACCAAACTCGTTGTTAGTACCGTAAACGATATCAGCTTTGTACTGTTCGCGCTTTTCCAGCGGGTTCTGCCCGGGAACAACAATACCCACACTCATACCCAGAAATTCGTACAGCGGACGCATCCACTCGGCATCACGACGGGCCAGATAGTCGTTCACGGTTACCACATGAACGCTTTTGCCGGTCAGGGCATTCAGGTAAGTCGGCAGGGTTGCCACCAGGGTTTTACCTTCACCGGTACGCATCTCAGCAATCCGGCCTTCATGCAGGGTGATACCACCGATCAGCTGAACGTCGAAATGGCGCATCCCCATAACCCGGCTGCCGGCTTCACGACACACGGCAAAAGCTTCAGGTAGCAGGGAATCCAGTGACGCACCATCGCTCAAGCGCTGGCGGAATTCCGCTGTTTTTGCTTTAAGCTGCTCATCAGAGAGGGATTTTACAGATTCTTCAAAGGCATTGATCTGGGATACCAGTTTGCCCATGCGCTTGAGTTCGCGGCTGTTTTTACTGCCAAAGACTTTACGAAAAAGGTTACCAATCATGGAATTATCATTATCCGGGAAACAAAATAAGGCGCTGGGCCAAAGTGCTAAAGGCTACTTATAACCCAGAATGATGACAAGCGTGTTGAAACAGAAAGATTACTGAGGAGTGCGGTGAATGTACGCCGCCGGGTCGACTGTGCGACCGTTTTTATACACTTCGAAGTGAACGTGAGGGCCGGTTGAACGTCCGGTACTTCCCATTAATGCAACAACATCACCCTTGCGGACAATATCGCCAAGAGCAACTTTCAGCTCTTTGCAGTGTGCATAACGGGTTTTATAGCCATTGCCGTGGTTAACTTCGACCAGATTGCCATAGCCGTAACGCGGGCCGGACCAAGTAACAACACCAGAGGCAACGGCAACGATGTCTGCGCCCATTTTGCCGGCAAAATCGACTCCGCCATGCCAGGCAAGACGCCCCGTAAACGGATCCGTACGTTTACCATAGCGAGATGACATCCAGCCTTT
>NZ_DDCJ01000020.1:2175-22271 GCF_002335285.1 Thalassolituus sp. UBA2009 | reverse complement strand
ACTTCGAGCTGCTGCTCACGGCTGTCGATACGTTCAGCGAGCTCATTCAGGACTTCATTGATTTCAGGAACCTGATAGGCTTCACCAAGCGTGCCCGGGCCGCCAACGGCCGGTTGCATACTGAAATCGAATTCTTCGGAATTAAGATCGGAAACATCCACAAGACGCTCACCAAGAGCATCCAGACGAAGCAACTTGGCCTGCAGCTCAGCCAGACGCAGAGTCAGCGCTTCCAGCTCTTGATCGGTCTGTTTGCGGATTTGCTGCAGCTCCTGACGCTGCATATTGAGGTCACGCTCCCAGGCTTTGGCAGCGTTAAGATCAAGAATACCTTCATCAGCCAGACGTTCAGCCAGCCAGTAGCCCGCGACTCCCATCGCAAAAGGCAAAGCGAACAGGAACCCAAACATCACTGTGCGTGCAGAAGCACTCAGTGTGTAGGTTCTAGATTCACCATGGCGGCGGCCAACAATAATGATATTCATAGTTAAGCTATTTACTTCCTAATCGGCTGTGCAATCTCTCTGGCACTGACTTCCTGCCTGCCTGACCCGTATAAACGAATCACCAGCCACCCACAAAACAAAGGCCATAAATCAATTATGGCCTTTGTATGAGGATACTCAAACGTATTACTGTTTCAATAAGTTAACCAGCAGCGGCCGGACGCATGTAGGAGATTGGCGAGCTTTCTTCAGCAAATTCGACAAATTCCCAGGCATCTTCCTGCAACAACAGCTCACGCAGCAGCTTATTATTCAGGCCATGACCCGACTTATAGCCGATGAATTCACCAATCAAACTGTGACCGAGCAGGTATAAGTCACCTACCGCATCCAGTATTTTGTGCTTCACGAATTCATCATCGTAGCGCAGACCGTCTTCATTCAGCACACGGTACTCATCAACCACGATGGCGTTCTTAACGCTGCCACCCAGTGCCAGATTTTTGGAGCGCATGTATTCCAGATCTTTGGTAAAGCCAAAGGTACGGGCACGGCTGACTTCTTTTACATAAGAAGTGGATGAAAAATCCAGGCTTGCCTTCTGTACGCTCTGTTTGAATACCGGATGATCGAAATCGATCTCAAAGCTGACTTTAAAACCATCGTAAGGAACAAAAGAGGCAACTTTATCGCCTTCACGCACTTCAACACGACGTTTGATACGGATAAAGCGCTTGGCAACATTCTGCTCAGCAATACCTGCGGACTGTACCAGGAACACAAACGGACCAGAACTGCCGTCCATGATCGGTACTTCCTGCGCGCTGAGTTCAACAATTGCATTATCGATACCCAAGCCCGCCATCGCTGACAACAGGTGTTCAACGGTGTCTACACGTGCATGATCCTTGACCAGCGTTGTGGACAACGTTGTCTCGCCAACATTCAGCGCGTGAGCGGGTATATCCACAACCGGATCAAGATCGATACGTCGGAACACGATACCGGTATCAACAGGTGCCGGTTTCAGCGTGAGATACACCTTCTCACCTGAATGAAGGCCAACCCCAGTCGCCCGGATAGCGTTTTTTAACGTTCGTTGTGGAATCATCTGAACAATCCTGCCATTACTGAGCAAATTTCATACAAAAAGACTAGTCCGGCATTATAGCAACAAATAAAGAATGCGCTAGTGCGCATTCTTTAATCAGCCTGGCGGCGCAAAAAGGCCGGAATGTCGAGATAGTCCATGTCCGGACGAGCTGCGACATCCAACTGCTTCGCGGCGTTACCTGCCTGACGTTTTACGGTCGGCTGATCCAGCTGGCTGTAATCTGTCGTGCCATCAGCCTTACGTGCGTTGACCGTGTTATCGACCACCTTGGTCGGCTTTGGTTCCTCAACCGCGTCGCGGCGTCCCAAACCGGTAGCAACAACAGTTACACGCAGCTCATCCGACAGATCCGGATCAATTACAGTACCAACAACAACGGTTGCATGCTCAGAGGCAAACTCTTCGATCACGCTGCCGACTTCGCTGAACTCACCCAGAGACAGATCAAAACCTGCAGTTACGTTAACCAGAATGCCACGGGCCCCCTGCAGATCAACATCTTCCAGCAGCGGGCTGCCAATTGCACGTTCTGCAGCTTCACGGGCACGGTTTTCACCACTGGCAACACCCGTTCCCATCATCGCCTGACCCATTTCGGACATCACTGTACGCACGTCAGCAAAGTCGACGTTGATCATACCCGGGCGGGTAATCAGGTCGGCAATCCCCTGAACAGCTCCCTGCAGAACATTGTTTGCTTCTTTAAAAGCATCCAGCAGGGAAGTATTTTTCCCCAAAACAGAGAGCAGCTTCTCGTTTGGAATAGTAATCAGGGAGTCGACATGCTCGGCCAGTTGCTTAAGCCCCTGGTCAGCAATCAACATCCGTTTTTTACCTTCAAACGGGAACGGCTTGGTAACCACAGCAACAGTAAGAATACCTAATTCTTTCGCCACCTCAGCAACAACCGGAGCACCACCGGTACCTGTACCACCACCCATACCGGCAGTGATAAATACCATATCAGCACCTTTCAGTGCTTCGGCGATACGTTCACGATCTTCCAGAGCAGCCTGACGGCCCACTTCCGGATTCGCGCCTGCACCCAATCCTTTGGTCAGACCGTTACCCAGTTGAATAATGGAGCGGGAACTCACATTACGCAGTGCCTGTGAATCGGTGTTAGCACAAATAAAATCAACACCTTCAATGTTGCCAGCCACCATGTGCTGAACAGCATTGCCACCACCACCACCAACGCCGACGACTTTAATGACCGCCGATTGTTGTAAATCATCTGCCAGTTCGAACATATCCCCTTCTCTTTGCTGAGACATAGCGTTATCTCCTTAGCGCGCTGAATAATATTTAATCTTAAAAGTTGACTTTAATCCAATCTTTTATTTTGGAATAAAAGCCATCCGGACGATCTTCATTGCGGGTATTATTTGTTTTATTCCTGTGCTGTTTTGCCGCATACAACAACAAGCCCACAGACGTCGAATAAATCGGGTTATTAATCACATCGGTCAACCCTGACACACCATATGGTTTTGCCAGCCGAACCGGCATGTGGAAAATTTCCTCAGCCAGATCCACTACGCCTTCCATCTTTGCGGTACCACCGGTCAGAACAATGCCTGCAGCAACCATATCTTCAAAACCACTGCGACGAAGCTCTGCCTGAATCAGGGTAAAAAGTTCGTCGTAACGGGGTTCAACTACTTCTGCCAGTGCCTGACGGGAAAGGTCGCGTGGAGGGCGTTCGCCAACACTAGGAACCTTAATTGTCTCGTCGGCTTTAGCTAACTGAGTTAAAGCACAGGCATATTTAATTTTGATTTTTTCTGCGTGTTGAGTCGGAGTACGCAGCGCCATCGCAATATCATTGGTGACCTGATCACCGGCAATCGGAATCACCGCGGTATGACGGATTGCACCTTCAGTGAAAATTGCGATATCCGTTGTACCGCCACCAATATCCACCAAGCAGACACCCAATTCGCGTTCATCGTCTGTTAATACGGCATAACTGGAAGCCAGCTGCTCAAGAATAATGGCATCGGTCTGCAGACCGCAGCGCTGAACGCAACGTTCTATATTCTGTGCTGCATTAACGGCGCCGGTAACCAAATGCACTTTCGCCTCAAGACGGACACCGGACATTCCCACCGGTTCTTTAATACCTTCCTGATTGTCAACTACATATTCCTGCGGCAAGACATGCAGAATACGCTGATCCTGAGGAATGGCCACCGCCTGAGCCGCGTCAATAACGCGGTCGACATCCATAGGCGTTACTTCACGATCCCGAACAGCAACAATCCCATGAGAGTTCATTGAGTGAATATGACTGCCGGCAATACCGGCATAAACTGAATGGATCGTGCAACCCGCCATTAATTCGGCTTCTTCCACAGCACGCCGGATGGACTGCACCGTGGATTCAATATTGACCACCACGCCTTTTTTTAGCCCACGACTCGGATGAGAACCCAGACCAACCACCTCGATAGTGCCGTCCGCCCCCAACTCGCCAACAATGGCCACAATTTTAGAGGTGCCAATATCCAGGCCAACCAGCATATTTTTTTGTTGTACCTGACTCATCATCCCATCTCCTGCACTGTGCGCCAGCCAATGGCGGCACCTTTTCCGTAGCGTAAATCAACACTCACAACCGCAGCTTCCGGCAGTTGCGCGATCAATAATTCCAGACGCTGAACGCGTTCTTCAAAATACTGGCGACCAAAACGAACCTGCCAGCCATTACTTAATTCCACATCAACCGCACCGACAGAAGAAACCGTCAACCGGCTGATTCCAACATTCAAATGCCCCAGCGATTGCTGGATACGGCGAAAATGTCGTACTGCCGCTTCAGCGTAATTACGGTCACCATCAATTCGCGCCAGATTCCCGGCGTTCAGGTGTGCCGGAATTTCGCTTAAACGTCCATTTCCGCTCAGCAGCTGATCCCCATTCCAGATTGCCATCGGCACATCTTCATAAAGATTTACCTCTAACGTGTTCGGCCAGCGTTTACGCACAGTCACCTGCATAATTAATGGCAACCCGGTAAGCTGCTGATAAACGCGCTGCAGATCCAGCGAGAAAAAACTCTCGTCTTTTACCCAGACAATTTTTCCTGCGATATCCTCTGCATTCCAGACCGACAAACGCCCTTTAACATCAACACTGGTAATAGGCCAGCTGTGATACGCCCAGCGGACTCCAGCTGCCAAAGCAACCACGATTAATGGCAACAACAGCCACTGCCAGGCAATATCCGGCATCGTTATCCGCCACTGTATGGGCTCTTTAACCACCAAAGGGGTTGCGCCGCGTGGAGCTGCTTTTTTAGCCACGAATTCTTTCCCTGGCTTCCGTTAATAAATGCACAACCAGTTCAGAAAAACTCATACCAACCGCAGCCGCTGCCATCGGTACCAGACTGTGATCGGTCATTCCCGGACTGGTATTTGCTTCCAGCAACCAGAACTGTTCGTTCTGATCCTGCATCACATCGATACGCCCCCAACCCTGACCGCCAATAACATCAAACGCTTTCAGAGCCAGTTGCTGTAATTCCTGCTCCTTTTCCGCTGACAGACCGCAAGGCAACAAATACTGAGTGTCATTTGCCTGGTATTTGGCATCGTAATCATAAAAAGCATGACTGGTTTTTAACTGAATAGCCGGCAATGCCTTACCATCAACAATAGCAACCGTGAACTCTGCGCCTTTCACCCAGGACTCAGCCAAAACCAGTCCGTCGTATTCACGGGCAAAGTCAAAGCTGTTTTGCAGTTCTTCTGCAGTGTGAACTTTACGCATACCGATACTGGAACCTTCACGTGCTGGTTTCACAATGGCATCGGCGTTCAGTTCTGCAATCAGCTGACTCCAGTCACTGTTCTCATTCAGCAAAAACGCTTTTGGCGTCGGCAAACCTGCTGCCTGCCAGATGAGTTTGGTACGCCATTTATCCATTGCCAGGGCAGATGCCATTACACCACTGCCGGTATAAGGTTTATTCAGCCACTCCAGCACACCCTGAATAGTACCGTCTTCACCACCACGACCATGCAGTGCAATAAACGCCACATCAAAATCAACATTGGTTAATTGCTCAATCGCATGCGCCTGAACATCAATAGCAATAACGTCAGCGCCACTTTGCTGCAGGGCGGTATAAACAGCCTGACCACTTTTCAGTGACACTGCACGCTCCGCCGATGTTCCGCCCATTAAAACCGCGATTTTTCCTAATGCGGCAACGTTCATACTTTTACCTCTGCCAACCATACCGGTAATTGCTGGGTTAATGTCACGGCCAGATTGCCGATATCACCGGCTCCCTGAGTCAGTAACAGGTCACCTGGTTTTAATACGCTTTTAAGCGGTGCCTCCAGGGACTCATCACGCTCAATAAAAATAGGATCTACCATGCCACGCTGGCGAATGCTGCCGCACAGCGAACGTCCATCAGCACCAGCAATGGGTTTCTCTCCCGCCGGATATACATCCATTAACAGCAGTACATCGGCACCGGATAGTACCCGGGTAAAGTCTTCATACAGATCGCGGGTCCGGCTGTAACGATGTGGCTGAAATACCATTACCAGCCGGCGTTCAGGAAATCCTTTGCGAATGGCATCAAGCGTAACTTCAAGTTCACGTGGGTGATGACCATAATCATCAACCAGCATCACATCACCATCACCCAATGGAAATTCACCGCAGACTGTAAAGCGACGGCCCACACCGGCAAATTTTTCCAGTGATGTAACAATTGCGTTATCTGCCACACCTTCGTCATCCGCTACCGCAATAGCCGCCATGGCATTCAGCACATTATGTTTACCAGGCATACGCAGACTGATATTCAGCGGCGCACGGCCTGCCGGGCGCTGTACGGTAAAGTGCGTGAACAATCCATCCTGGCGCAATTCGGTGGCACGATAATCAGCATCCTCCGAAAAACCATAAGTGACAGTTTGACGACTGATCCGCGGCAATAATTCACGCACAACATCGTCATCAATACAGACCACCGCCAGCCCATAAAAAGGCAGATTATGCAGAAATTCGATAAAGGTATTTTTCAGCTGTTCAAAGTCACCGCCATAAGTCGCCATATGGTCAGCATCAATATTGGTAACAATAGAAACCATCGGCTGCAGGTGCAGGAAAGAAGCATCGCTCTCATCAGCCTCAGCGACTAAATAACGACTGGCTCCCAAGCGGGCATTAGTACCGGCACTGTTTAATTTGCCACCGATAACAAAGGTCGGGTCCAGACCGGCTTCAGCCAGTACCGATGTCACCATACTGGTGGTTGTGGTTTTACCATGGGTTCCGGCCACCGCAATTCCATGACGAAAACGCATCAGCTCCGCCAGCATTTCCGCACGACGGACAACAGGAATACGCGCCTCAACCGCGGCACGGATTTCCGGATTTTCATGATCAATCGCTGTCGACACCACCAGTACATCAGCGTGTGTGACATTACTTTCCTGATGGCCAATATAAATCGTGGCCCCCAGAGCCTGCAGCCGCTCAGTAACCGCCGACTGACGTAAATCTGAACCGGAAATCTGATAGCCCTGATTCAGTAATACTTCAGCAATACCACACATACCGGCACCGCCAATACCAACAAAATGCATGCAGCGGATGCGGCGCATTTCCGGTATCAGATGATTCAGCGGTGTATTGGATTTATCTGTCACGGGCAAACCTCTTAATCTGTTCAGCAACCTGTGCGGTTGCATTGGTGATGGCCTGGCTACGCGCCTTCTCAGCCATTTCCAGTAATAATGTTCTGTGCTCAGAAAAGTGCTGCCACTGAGCTGCAAGCCATTCCGCGGTTAATTCATTCTGCTGACAGATCAGACCCGCACCGGCTTTCGTCAGGTACTCTGCGTTTGCAGTCTGATGGTCATCCACCGCAAAAGGGAAAGGTACAAAAATCGCAGCACAGCCTGCGGCTGCAACTTCAGATACGGTCAGTGCACCGGCACGGCAAATCAGTAAATCGGCATTACCATAAGCGGCCGCCATATCATCAATAAAAGCAATAACCTCAGCCTGCACTCCGGCTTGCTCATAAGCAGCCTGCATTTCTGCCAGATTACTTTTACCCACCTGATGACGTAACCGCGGGCGCTGATTTTCAGACAGCAATTGCATCGCCGCAAGCACCGTACGATTCAGCGCAGCAGCACCAAGACTGCCACCAACGACCAGCACTTTAAGAGGCTCATCGGCTTTCATCCGCTGCGATGGCGCGGGCAGATTCAGAACACTTTCTCGCACCGGATTTCCGGTAACCTGCGCACCTTCCAGAGCTCCCGGAAATGCCTGCATTACATGCTGACTGATGCGGCTTAATAAACGATTGGTCATACCAGCGAAAGCATTCTGCTCATGAATCAGCAGAGGCACAGCACTCAGGCGGGCAGCCACACCGCCCGGGCCTGTGGCATAACCACCAAAGCCTAAAGCCGCGACAGGTTTTATCTGTTTAATAATTTTCCGCGCCTGAAGAATTGCCTTAGCAATACGCAGCGGCGCAGTTAACAAACCCAGTTTGCCCTTACCACGCAGGCCACTGATATTAATGCAATGCAGCGGATAACCGTTGGCAGGCACCAGGTCTTTTTCAATACCGGATGCTGTGCCCAGCCAGTGAATGGTAAAACCTTCCTGTTTAAGTTGTTCAGCAACGGCCAGTGCCGGGAAAACATGCCCGCCAGTACCGCCTGCCATTAATAAAACATTACGCGAAGATGCCTGACTCATGCAGCACCTCCCGCAGCAGCGTTTTCACTCTGATTAACCTGATCATTTTCATGAGCAATACGCATCACAATACCAACCATAACGCAGCACACCAGCAAGCTGCTGCCACCATAACTGAAGAAAGGCAATGTCAGTCCTTTCGTTGGTAAAAGGCCAATATTCACACCCAGATTAATCACCACCTGCAGTCCTAACAACGAAGCAATACCAATGGCAACATAAGCACCATATAACTGCCCCTGCAGCTGGGCTTTCCATGACACCCGCCAGATCTGAGCAATAACAACAGCCAATAATGTCAAAGCAGCTACACCACCAATCAGACCGGTTTCTTCCGCCCAGATGGCAAAAACAAAGTCCGTGTGAGCTTCCGGCAGATAAAATAATTTCTGCACACTTTCACCCAGACCTACGCCAAACCAGTCTCCACGGCCAAAAGCAATCAGCGATTGAGTCAGCTGATAACCGGTGCCGTACACATGCTCTGGCGCCCAGGGGTCGAGATAAGCCATCAAACGTTCAACGCGGTAACTTTCGGAGGTCAGCACCACGACGCTGATAATTAAGGTGGCGATCAACAGCAGGAAAAACTGCCCGGCTTTTACACCGCCTAAAAATAACTGAATCAGCACGGCCCCCATCAACACAACAACGGCGCCAAAATCCGGCTCCAGCAACAACAGAAAAACCATTCCGGCCAGAATACCCAGCGGTTTGAGGAAGCCAGACCACTGCTGCTGAACTTCATCCTGACGGCGAACCAGATAACCAGACACATAAAAAACCGCCGCTAATTTCGCCAGCTCTGATGCCTGAATTTTAATAACCCCCAGGTTCAGCCAGCGCTGACTGCCGTTAACCTCGTGGCCGATTCCGGGCACAAACACCAGAATCAGACCCGCTACCGCCAACAGCAGAAAAATCACATCAACCCTGCTCCACCAACTCAGTGGAATCTGGCTGATGGTATAAACCACGGCAACGCCTAACAGCAGGTAAACGGCATGACGCACAGCAAAATACGCGGCATTACCGGTATAAAACTCTGCGATTCCGGTTGAAGCCGATGCCACCATTAGCCAACCCAGGCACATCAGCGCCAGCCAGGGATAAAACATGCTCTGCCGGCTCTGCCAGAGGAAGCGTTCTGCATTCATGACGCCACCTCAGTGCTGATTTCCGTTTTTACCAGCTGCGCAAAATATTCGCCGCGGGCGACATAGTTTTTAAACTGATCAAAACTGGCGCAAGCCGGAGACAATAAAATGACATCACCTGCAGCTGCTACAGAACAGGCACGGGTAAAAGCTTCAGCTAAAGTAACCTGCTGTGATACCGGACAAACGTTAGCAACAGCAGCCGCAATGGTTCCTGCATCAGCACCAAAAGTAAGAACTTCCGCGGCGTATTGTTCACAGGCAGAAGCCAGTGGGCTGAAATCCTGTCCTTTACCCTCACCACCGGCCAGCAGCCAGATTTTTCCGTTAATTTCCGGCCCCAGACCATAAAGCGCCGCCAGAGTAGAACCGACGTTGGTACCTTTAGAATCGTTGTAAAAATCAACACCGGCTTTATTGCCCAGCCACTGACAACGATGATCCAGACCGGCAAATTCACGCAGCGCCGGTAATACGGCAGCAATATCTACCGAAAGCAGTTTGATCAGTGCCAGCGCCGCCATTACGTTTGCCAGATTATGCTGACCTTTAATTTTCAGCTCGCTGGCAGCGATAATTTTTTCAGTACCGAACATGATCCAGCTTTCGCCATCAATCCGCTCAAGGCCAAACTGACCAATGTCCGCTTTATTCACACCAAAACTCAGGCGCGGCATTTTATCGGAAACCAGCGGCTGGCTGAGCGCATCGTCACGATTCACCACAACGCCACGACACTGCTGAAAAATGCGGTGCTTGGCCTGATGATAATCCGCCATGCCCTGATAACGGTCCATATGGTCTTCGCTCATATTGAGCACCACCGCAGCCGAGGCGGCCAGGTTTTCGGTGGTTTCCAGCTGAAAGCTCGACAGCTCCAATACATAGATATCGGTTTCAGCATCGTTACGCAGCAGATCCAGCGCAGGAATACCAATATTACCGCCAACTGCAACACGCTTGCCGGCCGCTGCCAGTAATTCTCCCACCAGAGTAGTGACCGTGCTTTTACCATTGGAGCCGGTAATGGCAATTAATGGCTTGCTACAGACATCGGCAAATAACTGAATATCACCGGCAATCCGAGCACCGGCCTGACGGGCTGCAGCAATGGCCGGATGAGAAACCGCAATGCCGGGGCTGACGATTAATTCGTCGTACTGGCTGAGGACAGCGGCCTGTAATTCACCGCTATAAATAGCCGACTGTGGAAACTCGCTGCGTACCGCATCCAGTCCCGGTGGCACATCGCGGCTGTCGCACAAATCAAACGCCCAGCCGCGGCTCTGGCAATAACGGGCAGCAGAGAGCCCGGTCATGCCAAGACCGACGATCAGTCGTTTGTAATCTGTGGAAATCAGCTGCGACATAAATTCAGATTCCTCAGCGAATCTTCAGCGTGGCTAAACCGATCAGCACCAGAATAATGGTGATAATCCAGAAACGAACAATAACGCGCGGCTCCGGCCAGCCTTTTAATTCATAGTGATGATGCAACGGTGCCATGCGGAAAATACGCTTGCCGGTCATTTTGAATGAGGCAACCTGCAGGATCACCGATACGGTTTCCGCCACAAAAATACCGCCCATAATAAACAACACGATTTCCTGACGAACGATCACCGCAACCACACCCAATGCTGCGCCCAATGCCAGAGAGCCCACGTCGCCCATAAAAACCTGAGCCGGATAGGTGTTGAACCACAGAAAGCCAATACCGGCGCCGACAATAGCGGCACAGAAAATCACCAGTTCACCGGCACCGGCGATATAAGGAATATGCAGATAACTGGCAAAATTAACGTTACCGGCAAGGTACGCACAGATACCTAAAGCGCCACCCACCATGACGGTTGGCATAATGGCCAGACCATCCAGACCATCGGTCAGGTTGACGGCATTACTGGAGCCAACAATTACAAAGTAGGTCAACAGAATAAACAGCAGGCCTAACTGCGGCATAACATCTTTCAGGAAAGGAACCACCAATTGGGTTTCCTGCGGACTTTGCGCACTGTAGAAAAGATAAGCGGCAGCAATTAAGGCGAACACCGACTGCCAGAAATATTTCCAGCGCCCCGGTAAACCACGGGAGTTTTTCTCAACCACTTTACGGTAATCATCCACCCAGCCGATCGCACCAAAGACCAGAGTCACCAGCAGTACAACCCAGACGAAACGATTTTCCAGATTGCCCCACAGCAAAGTACTGACGGCAATCGACAGCAGAATCAGCACGCCGCCCATGGTCGGAGTACCGGCTTTGCTTAAATGGGATTTAGGACCTAACTCACGGATCGCCTGACCAATCTGGTATTCACGCAATTTGCGGATAACCACAGGCCCAAGGAGTAATGACACCATCAGGGCAGTAATCACCGCCAGAATAGCGCGCAGCGTTAAATAGTTAACGACCCCGAATCCGGAGTGGTACTGCGCTAACCAGTCTCCCAGCCATAGCAACATGATCAGTTTTCCTCTGTATTTTTCTGCAGCGCCTGAACCACCTGATCCATACCAGCGCTACGTGACCCTTTAACAAGAATGACATCCTGTTTAGTGGTCTGTTGTTGTAAATACCGCACCAATTCTTCTTTGGTTGCGAACCAGTGCGCTCCGGCGCCAAATGCTTCAACCGTTTTCCGGCTGCGCTCGCCCGTTGCCAATAAATGCTGAATTCCCTGCGTTTTGGCGTACAGACCAATATCCGCATGGGCAGCCAATTCGCCTTCACCAAGTTCGGCCATATCGCCCAGTACCAGCCAGCTCTGTGCCGCGTGTTTTAACACGTCGATAGCTGCTTTGACTGACGCCGGATTGGCGTTGTAGGCGTCATTTAAAATCCGCTGACCGGCTTGCCCATCCAGCCAGTGCAAACGACCGGAAACCGTGGTTGCCTGTTGCAGACCCTGAATAATTTCAGCAGCACTCAGCCCAAGCGCATAAGCCGCGGCACTCACAGCCAGCGCATTACGCACATTGTGTTCACCCAGCAATGGCAGGCGAACTGCATATTCTTCACCGTCCAGATGCAGCACAAAATGACTGCCCTGAAGATCACAGCGCAAAGCACTGGCACGTACGTCTGCTGAGGCAGAAAATCCAAAACTGAGCAATTTAACCGCTGCTGCGCGCTCTGCCCATTCGCTATAGAACACATCATCGGCATTTAAAATGGCGCAGCCGCCTGGCTGAATAAAATCGAGCAACTCACCTTTGGTCTGCACAATTCCCTGCAGACTGCCAAAACCTTCAAGATGAGCTTCTGCTGCATTGGTAATAATGCCAACCTGAGGTTTAACCCACTGTGCGGTGTAAGCAATTTCACCGGCACCACTGGCACCCAGTTCAATGACGGCCGCTTCATGCTCAGGTTGTAATGCCAGCAGCGTAAGCGGCGCACCAATATGGTTATTCAGATTGCCCTGTGTCATCCAGGTACGGTAGCGCTGTGCCAGTACACTACTCATTAATTGTTTCACACTGGTTTTACCGGCACTGCCGGTTACGGCAACCAACGGCCCGTGAAACTGACTGCGGTTCCAGCCAGCAATCTGCCCCAGCGCGATCAGGCAATCCGTTACCCAGATTAACGGCAGGCGCTGTGCCAGATCAGCATCCACATCCTGATCAATCAGCGCAGCAACCGCGCCCTGCTCTGCGGCCTGAGCAATAAAATGATGACCATTAAAACGTTCACCGCTTAATGGTACGTACAGATCACCGGCTTTAATGTTACGGCTGTCGGTGCTCACACCATGAATCATGTCATCATCAAGCGCAGCTGCCGTATTATTCTGCAGCTGCCCATGCACAATTTTAACTAACTGCGACAGCGACAAATTACTCAGCATGATGATCTCCGCTCAGTAACCGTCCGGCCTTGCGATAACCCGCCTGAGTTAATACTGAGGCATCGCTGTAGGGTAATTTCACGCCCTGAACTTCCTGATAATGTTCATGGCCTTTGCCGGCAATAAGTACAATACCGGCAGCAGTTGTCATATCCAGCGCCTGTGTAATGGCACGGCTGCGATCATGTTCACAATAAAAATCGCCGGTATTCTCTGCGCTGAGTGCATCGGCAAAAATCTGCTGCGGATCTTCGCTGCGCGGATTGTCGTCTGTCAGCCAGACCACGTCCGCATGCGCGGCAGCTACCTGAGCCATCAGCGCGCGCTTGCTGCGGTCACGATCACCACCACAGCCAAATACCGCAGTAATTTTTTTATTCCAGGGCTTAAGTGCCTGCAATACATTTAACAAAGCATCCGGCGTATGGGCAAAATCGATAACCGCCAGTGGCGCATCATCTTTTACATACAACTCCATACGTCCGGCCACCGGCTCCAGTTTTTGTGCAGCCGCGAGCAGCTGCTTAAAATCAAATCCTTGCAAGGCCAGTGCAGCAATCGCAGCCGTTGCATTGGCCAGATTAAATTCACCGATTAATGGCAGGACCAATAAACCATTGCCCCAGGGAGTATCCAGCCAGGCCTGCATTCCACGGGCCTGCATCTGCACAGCGGAATACCGCACTGCAGCCTGCTCGCTTTGGCCATAGGTAATGACATTGGTATTTACTGCCGAATCAGCGGCCAGTCGGCGACCATAATCGTCATCAATATTAATTAATGCCGCTTCAATATCATGACCAACGAATAACTGACGCTTGGCCGCAAAGTAATCGGCCATACTGCCGTGATAATCCAGGTGATCCTGGGTGAGATTGGTCAGCACGGCCACCCGAAAGTTCAATCCGGCCACACGCTGCTGCGTCAGACCATGGGATGAGACTTCCAGTGCGGCAAAATCAACACCGTTTTCCTGCATATTGTTCAGGTGACGTAAGATTACGGATAAATCGGCGGTTGTATTACGACTGGTCTGAAGGTCTGGCCATACACCATTACCTAAAGTCCCCAATACGCCGCAAGGTACTGAACAAAAACCAGCCAGCTGTGCCATATATTGCGTCACAGAACTTTTGCCGTTAGTACCGGTTACCGCTGTCAGTTTCATATCCGCAACGGATGCATAACGACGATGAAGCCAGGTGGTTAACGAGGCTGGAATTTCATTATTAAAGAAGACAGGGACGGCAGGAAAATGCGGGCTCTGTTCACAACGGAAGCCCAACTCACCTTCTGCCAGTACCGCAACCGCACCCTGCTCAATAGCGGCAGCAATATGTTCTTCGCCATGACTCTTCAAACCGCGACGGGCAATAAATACATCGCCAGGCTGTACATCGCGGCTATCGACAGCAACCTGTGCGAATTCACGATCCCACTCCGGCGGAATAAATAATTCAGGAGTAACCATCTGACTTAATTTCATGCCGGACCTCCTGCCATCTGTAACGCCGGTACACTGCCATCATCCGGAGCAACCTGACGCAGACGCAACGCCTGTTGCATAATGCGTGAGAATACCGGCGCTGCTACTTCACCACCGTAATATTCTTTGCCCTGAGGTGAGTCGATCACAACAACCAGCACCAGATCCGGGGAGGAAATCGGCGCTATTCCGGAAAATACCGCGGTGTATTCTGAATCTTCATAACCTTGCTGACCCACTTTATGCGCAGTACCGGTTTTACCGCCAACGCGGTAACCGGCAACCCGGGCACGACTGCCGGTTCCCTGTTTTGAGGTAACAGTTTCCAGCATATCCAGAACCTGACGGGCAACTTTCGCTGGCATTACCCGCTGACATTCCGTCTGTGGCTGATTATTCATTAATAAACGCACCGGATTACGGCAACCACCCTGAGTAAAACTGGTATAGGCATGCGCCAGCTGCAAAGGCGAAACCGATAAACCATAACCATAAGAAACCGTCGCCAGGCGCAGAGCATCCATTTGCTCCGGATAAGGCAGGCTGCCTACCGCTTCTCCGGGAAAACCCAGCACTGTTGCCTGGCCAATACCGGCTTTGCTGAAAAAATTCCAGATATTCTCTGCCCCCAGCTGATGAGCCAGATAGGTAACTCCAACGTTGCTGGATTTGGTAATAACACCGGTAATATCCAGCACACCGTAATTACGGTGATCGCGAATGGTTTTATTTTTAACCCGCACATAACCCGGCGCTGTATTAATTTCGGAACCTGGGAAATAACGTCCGGAACTTAAAGCTGCAGCCACCGTAAAAGGTTTAATCGTAGAGCCCGGCTCAATAAGATCGGCGATAGCCCGGTTACGCATGTTTTCCGCACGCAGGCTGGCGCGGTTATTCGGGTTATAAGACGGCTGATTAACCAGAGCCAGTACATCCCCGCTGCGCGCATCCACCAACACTGCACTGCCGGACTTAGCATTATGCTGGGAAACGGCTGCTTTTAATTCGCGGTACGCCAGATACTGCAGGCGCAGATCCAGCGTTAACGCCAAGTCACCGCCTGGCTTTGGCACCGCATTGACTTTTAATTGTTTAATCACATTGCCATACAGGTCTTTAACCACCTGGCGCGAACCTTCGCTGCCTTGCAGAAATTCATCAAAAGCCAGCTCCAGACCTTCCTGCCCATTACCGTCCACATCAACGATACCCACCGTATGTGCGGTCACTTCTGCTGCCGGATAGAAACGGCGGAAATCATCATCACCATAAATACCGGCGATACGGCGTTTTAATACCTGCTGTGCCAGCTCCGGCTGAACCTGACGCTTAATGTATAAAAAAGAGCGACCCTGAGAGGCCGCCCGTTCAACTTTGCGCACCAGTTCTCTGGTGCTCAGACCAAGATCAGTGGCGACAGCCGGTAATTGCTGAACATTAACCTGCTGCGGATTCAGCCACAGCGTTACCACCGGTGTACTGACTGCAAGTGGTTTGCCATAACGGTCGGTTATCATACCGCGCATTGCCGGCTGAACTTCTTCACGCACCGTACGCTTTTCACCCTGCTCAAACAGGAAAGGCTGATCCACGGTATGCAGCATAACCAGACGCACCAGAACCGCAGCCAGCAGACAGCCAAACACCACCAGCACCAGCGTAAAACGCCAGCGGGTGATGCCGCTTAATGTTGTCTCTTGGTTCGGTTGCGCATTCATTGTGAAAGCACCTGCACCTTGCCTGGTTCTGTCATGTTTAATTGTTTACGCGCCTGCTGGTCGATCCGGCCATGCGCAGTTAATGTGCTTTTTTCCAGCAGCAAACGGGTATGTTCCTGCAGCAGCTGCGCCCGTAATGCATCTTCCTGTTGCCACACCTGCAGCAGTACGCGGTGCCAGTGCACCACCCCGACCTGAGCCAGAGCAGACATAAGCACCACAGCCCACAACACAGCGACTCCTGCTTTCACGCCAACCGCTCAGCAATGCGTAATACCGCACTGCGGGCGCGGGCATTAATCCGTATTTCATCGTTACCGGGCATAATCGCCTTACCCATTTTTTTCATGGTGCGGCCGAGCATGTCATCCGGCACCGGAATACCCGGAGGTAAATCACGGCCCTTTTCCTGTGCGCGGATAAAGCGCTTCACCATACGATCTTCCAGCGAATGGAAACTGATGACTGCCAGGCGGCCATGTGGCAGCAGCAGATCAACGCTGTCGGCCAGAATTTTTTCCAGATCACCCAGTTCGTTATTCACTGCAATACGGATTGCCTGAAAAGCACGGGTCGCCGGATGCTTATGTTTTTCCCAGGCCGGATTGGCTTCTTTAATTAACTCAGCCAGCTCGCGGGTACGGGTAATAGGCGCTTCAGCACGGGCCTTGATAATCGCGCGCGCCATACGCTTGGCGAAACGCTCTTCTCCGTATTCTTTTAATACGCGGGCGATTTCTTCTTCGGAAGTCTGGGCACACCACTCAGCAGCACTCAGGCCGGCATCCGGATTCATACGCATATCCAGCGGGCCATCTTTCATAAAGCTGAAGCCGCGTTCGGCATCATCCAGCTGTGGCGAAGACACCCCCAGATCCAGCAGAATGCCGTTGATCTGGCCGATCCCCAGAGCATTAAGCTCGGCTTTCATATCGGCAAAACTGGCCTGCACAATCTGAAAGCGACTGTCCTCCCGCTCCAGCTCTTTACCGGTCTGAATGGCCAGCGGGTCTTTATCAAAACCAATCAGGCGACCTTCAGGTGCCAACTTACTCAGCAGCAGACGACTGTGACCGCCACGGCCAAAAGTTCCGTCCACATAAATACCCGCCGGATCATTCAGGCAGCCGCCGACCGTCTCCTGCAGCAGTACGGTGGTGTGAGCAAACTCACTCAGATTCATAACGACAGACTCTGTAGTTCTTCGGGTAATTGTTCGGGCTGGCTGACCATATCCAGATACTCATCGCGGCGGTCTTCCCACAGCGACTTACTCCACAACTCCAGCTTCTTTCCCTGCCCCATCAGCACGCTTTCCTTTTCCAGCGAGGCATATTCGCGCAGCGGTTGCGGCAAAAGGATACGACCGGCGCTGTCCAGCTCCAGATCAGTCGCATGACCAATCAATAAGCGCTGAATGCGGCGGGCAACCGGGTTAAAGCTGGGCAGAGCCTCGATTTTGGCCTGGATCAGTTCCCATTCGTTTACGGGGTAAATCAGGAGGCAGCGTTCTTCAGTATCAATGGTGGCCACCAAACGGGCGCCACAGAGCTCCGCCAGCGTTTCCCGATATTTAGTCGGGATCGCCAGACGCCCTTTGGCATCCAGATTGATCGTGTGCAGCCCCCGGAACATACGTCCTTCCTGTTGGTTTGGGTGTGAATCCTCTGTCGGTGTAAGTAGTTACCAACCTCGTCAAAGTCCCACCATTACCCACTATTTTCCACTTTACGACACTATAGGAAGGCAAATAGCCTTTTGCAAGCCACTTCGGGGTGTGGATATCTGCATTTTTGCTTTATCTCACAAGGACTTAGAAAGCCTTAACGGCAAGGTGGGAAAATGTGGAGAGCAAATCTTAAACAAGACTGTGAGCCTGCATCACGAAGTTAAAGTAACTTCTGAGGTTAGTACTCACTTACATGAGGGTTTATATAATTTAGCTATAAGAAGTGACCACTAACTAATCATTAAAGACAGGCTCTGTGCAGCCGGGCCAATGATGGCGAAATCTGCGACGGGAAACCAGTGCAGAATTCTGCAGCCGTTGTGCAAAAAAATCTTCAGCCGGAATAATCAAGGCGGTAACATCGGCTCCCTTTACATCATCCTGCAAGCACTGCCACAAGGACCCCTTGCATGCCAAGAGCCAACGAACTGAAGAAAGGCGGCGTCGTCGAATTCAAGAATCAGACCTGCCTGATCAAAAACATCGAAGTGCAGAACCCGCATTCGCGCGGTGGTGCCACCCTGTACAAAATCCGCTTCCAGACCGTTCCCGGCCGGCAGAAGCTGGAAGAAAGCTTTAAAGGTGACGATCAGCTGCAGGCCATTGAACTGCTGCGTCGCCAGATCGTGTTCTCTTACCGTGAAGAAGACACCTACTACTTTATGGACGAAGAAAGCTTCGACCAGTATCCGATCGATGCCGAAACCCTGGACACCGATGCGCTCTATATCAGCGAATCCCTGAAAGGCACCATGGGTCTGCTGGTCGATGGTCAGCTGATTGCCATTGAGCTGCCATCATCGGTAGAAATGACCGTAATCGAAACCAGCCCAGGCATTAAAGGCGGCAGCGCCAGTGCCCGTACCAAACCGGCCCGTTTTGCCACCGGTCTGGTTATTCAGGTGCCGGAATATCTGGAACAGGGTGAAACCGTCAAGATCAACACCGCTGAGAACCGTTTTATCTCCCGCGCCTGATTGATCTGGCAAATCTGAGGCTGGCGCAATGTATAGTTGCGTCAGCCTGTCTTGGCGAAGTCCGGCGGCTGTGACAGACTTCGCGTCGTCCTATCACCAGCCGTCATCCGACTTCAATCCAGACCATGAATATTCAGCAATTACAGGCCGCTTCGCAGGCCGTTCGTGATAACAAAGCCTTCGAACTCTTTGTTGTAGCCATCATTATTTTTTCTGCCCTTCTGATCGGTGCCAAAACCTACAGCATTCCCGACCCTTTGATGGTGGTGCTGAACTGGCTGGATACCGGCATTACGGTTATTTTCCTGATCGAAATCGTTATCCGCTTTCTCGCGGCACCGGATAAGAAACGCTTCTTCCATAATGGCTGGAACCTGTTTGATACCCTGGTCGTCGTTGTCAGTCTGATTCCGGTCGATCACAGCGATATGGCTCTTATTGGTCGTCTGGTGCGTATTTTCCGCGTGCTGCGGATGGTATCTATCATCCCGGAATTGCGTATGCTGCTGAACTCGCTGCTGCGCGCGTTGCCACAGCTGGGCTATGTCCTGCTGCTGATGTTTATTATTTATTATATTTACGCGGCTATCGGCACCACCTTTTTTGAACCCATCAATGATGTGCTGTGGGGGGATATTTCCATCTCCATGCTGACCCTGTTCCGGGTGATGACCTTTGAAGACTGGACCGATGTTATGTACGAAACCATGGCGGTCTACCCGCTGTCGTGGATTTTTTATCTGAGCTTTATTTTCCTCACCACCTTTGCCTTTCTTAATATGGTCATCGGTATTGTGGTAAACGTACTTGAAGATGAACATGCACAGGAAAAAGCCGAGCAGGATGCCGCCGACGGCAAAGC
>NZ_DDCJ01000020.1:1454-1925 GCF_002335285.1 Thalassolituus sp. UBA2009 | reverse complement strand
CAGCAACCACCAAAATCCTGACGGAGTTTTTATGAAACGCTATCTGCTGCAACCGCTGATCAAAGGCTCCATGGTGGTACTGCCGTTACTGATTACCATCTGGCTGTTATGGTCTGCGCTGATGTGGCTTAACGGTCTGGGCCTGAGCCTGCTCGCCAGCTTGCATATTCCCAGCATTTTTCCTGGTATGGGCCTGCTGCTGATGCTGCTGGCTTTGCTGTCAGTCGGATTATTATTTCAGTTCAACCCGGTCAGCTGGCTGTATCAGTATGTGGAAGATGCCCTGCTGCGTTTTCCGCTGGTAAAAACACTGTACGGCGCGGTTAAAGACTTTGCCGCTATGTTCGATCAGGAAAAACAGCACAATCAACAGGTCGTGCTGGTCGATATGCCCGGCGATGCACAATTGCTGGGCTTTATTACCGCCAGCAAAATTCCGCCGGCGGTGCAGAATGCCGGCGATAAGGAAGA
>NZ_DDCJ01000020.1:0-1193 GCF_002335285.1 Thalassolituus sp. UBA2009 | reverse complement strand
CGCGCCCGCCTGACGATGCTCGACTGGTCGTTTGAAGATGCCATGCGCTTTGCATTAACTGCCGGAGTATCACAAAGCCAGGCACGCAAAACCAAAGAGCCGTTATGGCCCCTTAATGGTGACGATAAAAACAAAGGCGTCTCTGAATAATCAATCGGCGGCAATGTCACACACCTGGCGCGTCAGCGCCAGGAAGGCGCCCAGCGCCAGCAATAAAAAGGCACAGGCAACAAGAATCGCCACCGGATAATACAGGTTACCGGCCAGATCGAGCTGGCTGTATTTAATAATCATAATCAGTGCTTCCAGCACCAGAGCAATACACACGGTGCCGACAAAACGGGTGATGGTGCGGCGGATATTCTGGAAAATATTTTCCCCGGCTTCTTCCGCCGCGTATTCCTTACCAACCCCCAACCCCAGCTCATACATTGCCAGCGCGATAACAAGCGTATTAATCGCCTTAATCACCAGCGTGACCATATCGCCATCACTGCTGAATAATCCGTTAAAAAACGTCGAAAACGATAATCCCACCAACAATAAAGCCAGCAGATGGAATACACCGGAAAATAATAAAGCGACGCCGGTTTTGTATTGATGAAGCAAAGGTTGGGCAGTGTTTCCCGATGGATTCAGTAACGAATTCAGCATAAGTCGGTCCCGTGACAGCGTTAAAAATACGTCTGTCTGAGACTGCCTCATCCCTGCACGGTTCCTTCTTTTTTTACAGCCAAAGCACAGCTGAAGTACAACTACAGGGCAGCTACAGGGCTGCAAGCGCTGCAAGCATTCCAGAAGTTAAGTGCGCAAGGTCGTTATCATCCATCACAAAAGGCGGCATCACATACAGCAGATTACCAAATGGCCGCACCCAGATACCGCGTTCCACGCAGGCTGGCTGCAGTTGCGCCATGTTCACCGGCTGCTGCATTTCAATCACGCCAATAGCACCCAACACACGGACATCAGCAACTCCCGGTAACTGACGTGCCGGCATTAATCCCGACAGCAGTCCCTGCTCCAGACGCGCGACCTGCGCCGCCCAGTCGTTTTCCAGCAGCAAATCGATACTTTCACAGGCCACCCGGCAAGCCAGCGGATTGCCCATAAAAGTCGGGCCGTGAAAAAAACACCCAGACTCACCAGTGCTGATGGATTCCGCAACCTGTGAGGTAGTAAGCGTTGACGCC
>NZ_DDCJ01000096.1:0-21283 GCF_002335285.1 Thalassolituus sp. UBA2009 | reverse complement strand
ATCCACCGGGCCTGTCTGGCGGCGCACCAGTAACTCAAAGGTCCAGTCAGTGCCAGGGTCAAAATGGCTTTTGTCACGGATAATAAACAGCGATTTTTCTTTAAACTCCGGTGCGCCGTCGGCCATGACATCGTACAGACGTTGCTGGTCCAGATCGCGGAAGGAGATAACATCACCAAATTGACGCAGCTGGATGCGGTCAAAAATACCGCCGCGCACATAGCCTGATCCTTTAAATGAGAACATGCCGTTGGCCAGCACAGCAATGGCGTGCTCGCCGGGTTTCAGCTCTTCCATCAGGAAGCGGTACTGACTGTCACCCAACAGGTTGCGGCCAATAGTTGGCGCGTTCAGATAGGCAACATAAAGATCAATAAAGGTATCGTTAAGCTGATCCGCTGTGGCTTTTTCCACCTGTTCGGCGTCGGTGCCCCTGAATGATTCGTCCACCTGGGAGCGTAACAGGTGCATACGACGGATGGAGCCGTCTCCGGTCAGCTGCTGCCAGCCGGCGTTACTGTAAACCTCCGGCAGAATATTGGCGGGTTTCTGTTTCTGTGACAGTTGCGCTTCGACCAGTCCCAATGATGCGGCGACTGTGTGAGTGGCCTTCATGATGATTTCGTTCACAACCATCACGGTAACGGTGGCACCGGTGATGGCATCAACGGTCACGGCGTTTTCATCATTGGTGCTGCCAACCACTACGCGCTGATCAGCCCTGATGCCCTGATAGGCTACGCCAAAATCAACCAGCTTCTGTTCCGGAATACCGACCAGCAGAATTGGCTCGTGGTGTTCCAGCAGCCAGGCATCAAGAATAACGGCCTCAGGACTGAGGATAACCTGCATATTAATCGGCTTGCCGGAGTAGGCAGGAATATTGGCTACGTTGATTGTTTCAAACATATAGCCCAGTAAACGGTCATTTCCTTTGATGGTCCGGATACCGAAATCACCTTCGGGAGACGATATCTCTGTCGCCTCAGGCAGAAGAAGGCGGAGGCGTTGCTGTGCGGTGTCTTCTGATTTATCGGAGGGCTTATGAGCCTGCAGGCGTTTCTGCTGTCGATTTTCTGCTTTGTGTCCAGCGTTTTCTGAGGCTGCCACTTCCGGAACCGCTGCTACGGAAATACTGAGGACAAAAAACATCAGGACAAAAAAAGGCCATAAATAATGTTTCAGGGGGCTGTCAGGTGCTGACATCATACAATTCCTATTCAGCGTCAGCCTGATGTCTGGAATGAGCATCAGTCTGGCTAATGCGTCAAATTGTCGCAGTCACCGGACACAGCCAACATACCCCATCGGAGGTAGGTTGAAGGACTCAGGTCAATTTTTTGTGTTTTTAATCAATAACCCCTGTCACCCGTCATTAAATATTTTTTGGCGCATAAAATCAGAGGTTACAGGGGAGGTATAAACCGGTTATTTGGACAGTCTGGGCCAGCCGTTGCAAAAACAGCCTGACAGCTTCAGGGATAAGAAAAATTTTCCGTGTCGATGGATTGGCATGGCGCAAAATGCCAATTAAAACTGCAGATATATTTTCAGCAGCGAGCTGGACTTTTTCAGTAAGCCGAAGCGGGCACTGAACTATTCAGAGGTGCCTTAATAAGCCCAGACGATAACCATCAGCATAATCCAGGCGAGAAATGCGGCAGACATTATCGTATAGGTTGCGGACATGCTGACCACATCATCCGTATTGCGGTGACAGAGCGCACTGGTTCCAAGGTAGAGAATGACACAGGAAGCGACTAATCCGACACCTGCAAAAATGCCGGTAATTAAAGCGGAAGGAATAAGTAATCCCAGAGAAGACAGCCACATAGGAATGGGGGCAATAGCCGCCAGTAAGTAGGCGTCGTGATAGTTAATGGCCAGATCGTGGCTTTCCAGTACTGAGTGAATAAGCCATCCCATTACAAAAAAGGTCAGTAATTCTGCGAGGAAAAATGTGGTGGTAATAAAATGCCAGTTTTTTTCCGGGAAATTCTGAATGTAGCTGTTGTCGTAATGGGTTCCGGCATAATAGAGCAGAATCGGCGGCAGGAAAGACAGTGGCAGAACCAGCTTCCAGGCCAGAGCCGGTATGGAGATATTCATCGACCGCATTTTTTCCCAGCCTTTCGCTGACCAGGGCATTATCAGTTCTGACAGGTTCATAATTACCTCCATATATATCATGCTATGATATATACGGTTTAGATCACCTTTAATCCGGTGGCAAGCATATCGGGCCGTATTGCTGAAGCTGTCTGAGGATCAGATTCTTTATGGATAAATTGAATAAGCAGGATTATCAGAACCTTTCGGATTTCCGCTATCGCCTGCGTATCTTCCAGCGCCACAGTGAAAATATCTGCAAAGCCCATGGTCTGACTTCATTGCAGTATCTGTTATTGCTGCATCTGAAAGGCTTTTCCGGACGGGAGTGGGCCACAATCAGTGAATTGTCGGAAAAACTTCAGGCAAAACATCATGGCACGGTGATGCTGGTCGACCGCTGTTGTGAGCTGGGTCTGGTCGAGCGGCGTGAATCGATAACCGATAAGCGCTGCATAGAAATACATCTGCTGCCTGCCGGTGATGAACTGGCAGGTCGGATTGCCTGGCTGCATCGGCCTGAGCTTGAACTTCTGGAGCAGAAGTTTCCTCTGAGCTCTCATACTGATGAGCATCATCCGGCTGAATTTTCCGCATCTGAAAAAAGAAAAAGCGGCACATAATGTGCCGCTTTTCTGCTCAGCAGACGATGATCAGTAGATATCGTGCTGAGTGTTTTTCACATTGAATTTACCGGTTGGGGTAATCAGGCGTTTATCCTTAATTACCTTTTTCAGTTTCAGTGTTTTGTCATCAACCACCACAATCGCAGACGGTTCTTCCTGGCCGTTCCAGACTGAGAACCAGACTTCGTTACCGGCGGCATTGTATTCCGGCTGAACAATCCGTTTGGCTCCTTCTTTTATTCCGGACCACTCAGCAATCGGCAGAACAGTGTAGCCTTTTGCCAGATTTTTAATGTCGAATACCGCCACAGACTGGCTGACTTTGGCATCCGGGTTAAAGGTGGTATCCAGGTAAAGGTGATTCGATTTTGGGTGTGTTTTGATAAACAGAGAACCGCCACCTTGTCCTTTCAGAGTCTGCACAACTTTCCAGGCATGATCCGGATGGTTTTCAGGATCGGTACCGATCAGGGAGATGGTTTCATCGCCCAGGTGGCTGGTTACCCAGACCGGACCAAATTCCGGATGCACAAAGTTAGCGCCACGTCCCGGATGAGGAATTTTGCCCACATCAACCAGTGCAGTCATTTTCCGCTCTTTGGAGTCAATCACGGCAATTTTATTCGACTGGTTTGCCGCAGTCATAAAGTAGCGATGGGTTACATCCCAGCCACCATCGTGCAGGAACGGAGCGGTGCCAATGGTGGTAACGGTCAGGTTATCGACATCCTGATAGTTAACCAGCTGTACCTTACCGGTTTCTTTAATATTAACGATAAATTCCGGATGTTCATGTGACGCGATAATCGCAGCAACGCGGGGCTCCGGATGGTATTCCTGCTTATCGACGGTCATGCCACGGGTCGAAACAATTTTGAGCGGTTCCAGGGTTTCGCCATCCATAATGGTGTATTGCGGCGGCCAGTAAGCACCGGCAATGGCGTATTTATCTTCGTAGCCTTCGTATTTGGATGTTTCTACCGAGCGGGCTTCGATGCCGATTTTGATTTCAGCAACTTTGCCAGGTGATTTCATCCATAAATCAATCATATCGATCCGGGCATCACGACCAATAACCAGCAGGTAACGGCCCGAGGCCGAAATGCGGGAGATATGCACGGCGTATCCGGTTTCGATGGTTTTTACGATTTTTTTGGTGTCACCATCGATCAATGCAATTTTACCGTCGTCCCGCAGTGTGACAGAAAACAGATTATCCAGATTAAGATCATTCATCTGTTTTTTCGGGCGGTCTTCAGGTTTAACAAATACCTCCCAGGTATTCAGCATTTCTTTCATACCCCACTCAGGAGGTGTCGGTGGTTCATGCATAACGTACTTGGCCATCAGGGTGACTTCTTCCGGCGAAAACTGACCGGACGATCCCCAGTTTGGCATACCGGCTGGCGAGCCATAACCAATCAGTGCTTCGAGGTAAGCCTGGCCTTTTTGCTGAGTAATATCCGGTGTCAGTGGCTTGCCGGTTGCGCCTTTACGCAGTACGCCGTGACAGCCTGCACAGCGCTGAAAATAAATCTTCTTGGCTTTTTCAAATTCTGCCTCAGTCAGATCCGGTGCGCCGGGTGAGCGCACAACTTTAGCCGATGCCGGGTCGATAGCAGACGCTTCGCCCTGATAAGCCGATGCTGCATTTTCCGGGTTGGGTACCGCGTGAACCGCTAAGCTGAGCGCGGCAATGGCCAGGCAAAGTGGATGTTTCCAGTATTTCATGATCGTTCCTCTCTCATATATCCCAGTTTCAGGTCGTCTGGTTGTCATCAGAAACGCCAATGCATTTCGGCATTGAGCGCACGTCCGGCAGCCGGTAATTCTTCAGGGTTCTGGTAGCTTTGATTGGTCAGGTTATTAACCGCAGCGGTCAACATCAGGTTGTTAACCGGCTGATACTGCATGGCGATATTGAATTCTGCGTAGCCACCGCTGTATGCGGTTTTTACGCCATTTTCGTCATCCCGCCGGGCATCACCGTAAGAGCGCAGAAAGATATCCAGCTGTGTATTTGGCAGGGCTGACCATTGCACTCCGGACTGCAGCTGGTATTCGGGCAGGCCGCTGTTCCAGGTGTCTTCACCGCTGGCGAAATCGAGCTCCCGGCGTTGTACGGTAATGTTGGCGTAAGGGCGGAGCGTTTTAAGCTGACGGGAAACGGCCAGTTCCAGACCGTAGCTTTTGGCTTTATTAATGTTGACCCAGCGCCAGAGAGACTGTGATGCTGTGGTGGTTGTGGTGTATTCAGGCGGAGCCGCAGTCAGGGCTTCGCGGTCGATAAAATCACGTGCGCGGTTGTAATACAGCGCGAGGTCAAGCAGCCACTGCTTGTTGTCGAGGCGGAATCCGAATTCCAGAGTGGTTGCTTTTTCTGCGGTTAAATCCGGGTTGCCAAAATGCACATTGCTGCCACCGGCGGTAACGGCAAATTGCTGGGTGACGCTGGGGTAGGAATATCCCTGAGCAAGGTTGATGCGTAATGCCGAGGCCGGAGTGGCGCGCCAGACCATGGATACGGAGCCAACCATTTCATCATCATGGTTATCGCTGTCAGAGCGCTCTGTGCTATCGGTCAGGCGTGAGTTAATACGGTAATAACGCAGACCGGCGTGTGCCTCAGCATCTGCGGTTAATACAATCTGTTGCTGTAAAAATGCTGACCACTGGTTTTGTTCCGCTTGTTGCGCGGATGTTTTTTCTGTCACGGTTGGCGGAATCGGCAGGGTCAGCATACGCAGTGTTGTTTGCGAGCGTTTGTCTGTATCCAGGCGGTCGCTCTGATACTCCATACCAGCTACCGTCAGGTTATTTCCCAGCCAGCGGGCTTCTGTACTTAACTGGCCACCACTGGTCAGCAGATCATCATCGGAGAAATTATCAACATTCACAGCCACCACGGGTGTCTGACTGCTGATCGCATTTTCCATAACGCGCCGGCCATTATGCTGATACATCCGGGCATTAATTTTTTGCAGGCTGCCGTGATCCTGAAGGTATTCATAATTCAGCGCATGACGGAGAGAGTTGCGCTCCGGAAAGCGCAGATAATCAATACCCGAGTCGGGTTCCACCCAGGCGCTGGCATATTGTTTGAAATAGTCGCCCTGCCAGCTGATATGGTGTTGTGCCTGGCTGTAACCCAGCTCTGCTGAGACTGAGCGCTGCAGAGAATCGGAATTCTCCAGTGTGCCATCAGCCAGACGGCGATCCTGATGGGATGTGCGGCTGGCCTGCAGGCGCATATCCAGCCCTTGCCGGGCAGCCAGTACACCGGCAGAAACGCGTTGTCCGCGGGTTGCTGAGTAATATCCGGAGCTGAAAATAACTTCCTGCTCACCGGCAGATGCCTGGCGGGTGATGATATTAATGACACCGCCGAGAGCATTACCACCATGTACAACAGAGGATGGGCCACGAACGACTTCGACACGTTCGATCATATTAATATCGATCAGTAATGGCGTGCCGTAATTGGAATGGTCGGCCAGCGGCTGGCCATTAATTTTTACCAGAACACGGCGGGCGCTTTCCCCCCGCAATGACAGACGTTTCATGCCGGGAACCCCGGAGTCGACAATGGCTATGCCGGGAATATCACGCAGTACTTCGGCGAGGTCGGATACTGGCTGCTGATTCAGTTGCTCCTGTTCCAGCACGGTAATGGCTGCCGGGCTCATCAGTGCCTGTTGGCGGTAGCCGGTTGCGGAAACCACCATCAGTGGCAGGCTTGTGGCTGTGTTATCGGCCCGGGATGGCAGGGCGGGGGATGCCATAGGCAATACAAGTAACAGGCTGAGGAGACCCGGGGGTTTGCGTGTCATGCCGAAATCCATTAATTCCTGAATGGAATTGCATGCTCAACCAGATGTGCGGATAAAAAACTGATTCAGGTCAAAAATATAATAACGACTGCCTTATCCCGGCTATAAAATTGACTTGAGTTGGTATTTTTTATACTTGGGTATTTTTAACCATTTAGGTTGAATAAATAACCATTTTTAGATTTTTGGTTTTGATTTTTAAATTAAAATCTTTAATAAACAATAACTTGCTTTCATTCGGTTTTGATTCTGATAGTTGGTTGAAGAGGTATATTTTGCCTGTTTTAAGGAAAGGTACCTATATGTAGGTATATCGATCTCTATTGTTTGGTATTTATGACCTCTTTGCTAAAGGAGAGCATTAGCACCGTAAAGTTACCCATAGGATCGGCATATGAATGCTCCTGCTGTGTCGCCAGCGGACTCACGGCTGCACTTTTATCAGCCGCAGGGAAGTGAGGTTGAACTCTTCCTGCACGCCAGCCGTAATCAGCTTCCTGTTCTGATTAAAGGCCCTACCGGCTGCGGTAAAACACGTTTTATTGAGCATATGGCGGAGCAGCTGAAGCGCCCGCTCTATACCGTTGCCTGTCATGATGATCTGACCGCTGCCGATCTGATTGGCCGCTACCTGATCGGTAACAACGGCACGTTCTGGCAGGACGGCCCGCTGACGCGTGCTGTGCGCGAAGGGGCAATCTGTTATCTGGACGAGGTTATTGAGGCCCGCAAGGATACAACGGTTGTTATTCACCCCCTCACCGATGACAGACGCATTCTGCCGCTTGATGGCACCGGAGAGCAGCTTCATGCCGCGCCGGGTTTTATGCTGGTTATGTCTTATAACCCGGGTTACCGCAACCTGATGAAAGGACTTAAACCCAGTACCCGCCAGCGCTTTGTCAGCATCGGTTTTAACTACCCGGATGAACAGCAGGAAGCCCGGATCGTTATGCAGGAAAGTGGTATCGATCTGCAGACTGCGCAGCGTCTGTGTGCGGTTGCTGCTGCTCTGCGCAAGCTTAATGACGCCGATCTTGAGGAGTCTCCTTCTACCCGCCTTCTGATTCATTGTGCCCGTCTGATCCGCAGCGGGTTGCCGGCAGAAATCGCAACGGAAGCGGCTCTGACTGAAACCCTGAGTGACGAGCCCGCCGCCCAGCAAGCTGTTCGCCAGATTATCCGCGCTCTTATGCCAGTTGGTTAATGAGCCGTCTTTTTATAACCGCGAGGAGACATTTTATGTCAGAACGTTTCACTAAGGGCATGGCCCGGAATATTTACTACGGTGGGGGCGCATTCTTTTTCCTCCTCTTTGTTGCTCTGACGGTTGATACCGTTACGGTGCTGCCGAAGCGTGAGAATCGTGAACTGCTCACCGCTGAAGTCGCACATGGCAAAGAAATCTGGGAAAAAAATAACTGCGTCGGCTGTCATTCATTGCTGGGAGAGGGGGCCTATTTTGCTCCCGAGCTGGGGAACGTTTTTCAGCGCCGCGGGATGGAAAATGAGCAGGTATTCAAGGCGTATTTTTCTGCCTGGATGAAGGCAATGCCTACTGGTGTTGAAGGACGCCGCCAAATGCCACAGTTCCATTTAAAAGAGCAGGAGATTAACGATTTAGCTGAATTCCTGATCTGGACTTCCCGCATCGACACCAACGATTGGCCACCAAATATCGAAGGCTGATGCATGACGACCATTTCAATTTAATTATTCAAGGATCAAACATCATGAAATATCAAAGCCAGGCGGTTGCAAAACCGTACTTTGCCTTTGCCATGTTGCTGTTTGTCGGTCAGATTGTCTTCGGTCTGATTCTTGGCACGCAGTACATCATCGGTGATTTCCTGTTTCCGGAAATCCCTTTTAACGTTGCCCGTATGGTGCACACCAATCTTCTGATCGTCTGGCTGCTCTGTGGTTTTATGGGCGCGACTTACTATCTTGTACCTGAAGAAACTCAGTGTGAGCTGTATAGCCCGAAACTGGCCTGGATACTGTTCTGGGCTTATGCCATTGCCGGCACCCTGACCATTGTTGGTTATTTATCGGTTCCCTATGCAACGCTGGCGGAGATTACATACAACAATATTCTGCCAACCATGGGGCGGGAATTTCTGGAACAGCCAACTATTACCAAAATAGGTATTGTTATTGTTGCACTCGGATTCTTGTTTAACGTTGGTATGACTATTCTGCGTGGCCGTAAAACCGTGATTAACATGGTGCTGATCACCGGTCTTCTCGGCCTGGCCGTGTTCTTCCTGTTTTCTTTTTATAACCCGGCATCACTGACTCTGGATAAGTATTTCTGGTGGTGGGTTGTGCACCTGTGGGTTGAAGGTGTGTGGGAGCTGATTCTCGGCAGCATCCTCGCCTTTATTCTGATCAAAACCACCGGTGTGGATCGTGAGGTTGTGGAAAAATGGTTGTACCTGATTATTGCGATGGCTCTGATCAGCGGCATTCTTGGCACCGGCCACCATTATTTCTTTATCGGCGCTCCGGAATACTGGCTATGGATCGGATCGGTTTTCTCTGCCGTCGAGCCGTTACCTTTCTTCATGATGATGGTGTTCGCTTTCAGCATGATTAAACAGCGCCGCCGCGAACACCCTAACAAAGCCGCCGTTACCTGGGCTGCCGGCTGTACCATTATGGCTTTCCTTGGTGCGGGCGTTTGGGGATTCCTGCATACCCTGGCGCCGGTAAATTATTACACCCACGGGTCTCAGATTACGGCCGCTCATGGTCACCTGGCATTCTTTGGCGCTTACGTGATGATTGTGCTGGCGATTATTTCTTACGCATGGCCACAGCTGCAGGGACGTTTAAGTAACAGTCTGCAGGCACAGAAAGTGGAAATTGCCTCCATCTGGGTCATGTGTGTATCCATGCTGATGATTACTCTGCTGCTGACTGCGGCGGGTATTATTCAGGTGATGCAGCAGCGTATGCCGGCTGATGGCATTGCCCTGGGCTATATGGCGACACAAGACCTGATTGTTCCTATTTATTGGGCACGTCTGGTTGCTGGTATCGCTTTTGGTGGTGGCGTGATGCTGTACTTATACAGTTTTGTTGTCGCCAGCCGTACTCAGGCTGATGCACCTGCTTTACCTGTCAGTGCCTGAATATATGCAAAGATCACAGCCGCTGCCTTCGGGCAGCGGCCAGGAAGACAGGCTGATGAATTCAGGGGTACAACGCTACCGTCTGATCAGCCGCAGCGTATTTTTTTTATTATTTCTGCTGGCGCCGGTTCTGGATATTTTTCGTCTGGATCTGACGCTCGGCCATTTTATTTTTTTTGGTTATGACTGGACGCTGGAGCTTGCACCTGCTGCTGGTCAGAGTGCTGCTTCAGTATTTTCACAATTATTCTGGCGTCTGGCGCTGCCCGTCCTGCTGACGGTCATTGTACTTATTGTTTTTGTCTGGCGCTGGGGACGAATTTACTGCGGCTGGTTGTGCCCGCATTTTTCTGTTCTGGAGTGGCTGGACAGTAAAATGCATTACTGGCTTGGCAGGCGTTCGTTGTGGGAAAAGAGCAGCAGCGGGGCGCGCCCTGGTTCCAGAACGGTACTTTTTTTCTGGATTCTGGCCTGTTCTTTTTTATGGGCGGTTTCTCTGCTCAGTTATCTGATTCCTCCGCTGCCTTTATGGCAGGGTATTTTCCGGCTGCAGGTTGATACATATCCGCTGATTTTTCTGTGTGCGGCAACGGTATTATTTTTTATCGAATTTACGCTGGCGCGTCACTGGTTCTGCCGGTATGGCTGCGCGGTCGGAATTTTTCAGAGTCTGATCTGGGCGGCCAATCCGCGTGGCCTGGTGATTGGTTACCGCAAAGAGCGGGGAAAAGACTGCCGTGACTGTCATGCCTGTGATCAGGTCTGCCCTATGCGCCTGCCGCCAAGAGCACATAAGCAGCGGAAGATTACCTGCACTCAATGCAGGCTCTGTATTGATACCTGTGCTGAAGTGCAAAAACACAATCCTGCCGGATCACTGCTGTATTGGGCCAGTGGCAATGATGCCAGACAGTATGAGCGGCAATTACCAGTAATTATTGCCCGGGAACAGGAGTAACTGCGATGGAAGAAGCTGTTGGTATCCGCTGGCATCATTTTATTACCCGTGTGGCTGTCCGTACTTATCCGGATGCGGCGGTGTTGCTCAGCGATGAACAGAAAACACTGGCGATGATATTCAGGGCGCTGGGCGGCGATGCCGGGTTGCGTCTCTCGGTTGCTGCTGAGCAACGGGTTAAAGCGTCGCGCTCGTGGTTGCAGAAGGTGGCAGGTTCCGGTCTGCGTCAGGCGCTGGCGTGGCGCGATCAGAATCATTTATATCTGCCGGATCATATCGACTTTTATCCGCAGCGGACGCTGAATGCTGACCTGTATCTGTGGCTGGCGGCATTGGCATCCTGCACGCTTCCGGCAGCTGCCGGCTCTGCCCCTTGGTTTGTTGATAATCAGCATAGCGTGCAGCATTGTTTGCAACGCTATCCCGGTCTGGTCCCTGTCTACCGTCGTCTGGTTGAAGCCGAGCTGCAACAGAGAGATTTACGGCTGAAGCTCAGTGCTGCGGCTCTGCCCAGAGAGATGGCATTGCGTGCTGCTCTGAAGGAGCCGGGATCTGTTACTGCGCTGCCTGACGGGCCGGGAGATCCTGATCCTGTGCCCCTGTGGTTATATCCGGGCAGAAATCTGGCTCCGCTTCAGCACAGTGGCGATGTACAGGAGCCCGCAGCGTCTGAGGTGCAACAGAAAAGCACGGCGAATATCCGCCGCCAGGCCGAATTTGCCGATGATCCTGATGGCCGTAATGGCCTGCTGTTATTTCGTCTGGAAAGCTTATTGTCGTGGTCGGAATTTATTCCTGTTGACCGTACCGCAGATGATGCCGATGACGCGGATGCCGGAAAAATAGCAGAAGATCTTGATCTGATTACGCTATCGCGGACCCGTGGCAGTCAGGCTTCAAAAATACGTCTCGATCTGGATCTGCCCAGTGCGGCGGAGGATGACATTCCGCTGGGCTCTGGCCTGTCTTATCCTGAGTGGGATTACCGCCAGCAGTGTTTACGTGAGGATTACTGCCGGGTTATTCCGATGCTGCCGCGCGGTGCTGAGCCAGCTCCTTTACCGGATGAGCTTAAGCAGACTGCGCAGCGTCTGCGCCGGCAGTTTGCCTGCTTTAACACTCAGCCGGTGCAACTGCGGCGGCAGGTTCAGGGGCAGCAGCTGGATATAAATGCTGCGATCGATCACTGCACCAGCCGGCTGCAGGGACACGCCGAAAGCGTGGCGCCGGTATGGCGGCAGCAGCGTCGTCAGAACCGTGATCTGGCCTGTCTTGTTCTCGCTGATCTGTCGCTGTCGACCGATGCCTGGGCTAACAATGATAAGCAGGTTATCGACGTTATCCGCGACAGTCTGCATTTATTGGGGGAGGCACTGGATGCCAGCGGTGATCGCTTTTCTATGTATGGCTTTTCATCACGCCGGCGCGATCACGTGCGGATTAATATGATCAAAAACTTTAACGAACCCTGGGGTGAAAATGTTCATGGCCGGATTAAAGCCTTAACGCCCGGCTACTACACGCGCATGGGAGCGGCTATCCGCCAGGCAACCGATATCCTTAATGACCATCCGGCAGAAAAGCGCCTGCTGCTGATACTGACCGACGGTAAGCCTAATGATCTGGATCTGTATGAAGGTCGTTATGGCCTTGAAGATACCCGGGTATCGATCACCGAGGCTCACCGTGCAGGGGTAACAACCCACTGTGTCACCATTGATCAGAACAGTGCTGATTATGTTCCCTATGTGTTTGGCCATCAGGGGTACTTCTGTATTAACCGTGCGGATCAGCTGCCACGGATACTGCCGAAGCTCTATCTTAATCTGACCGGACTGAACATATGAACAGCCCGCTGACTCTGAGCGGAAAAGACAAGATCCCGGGCGATATTGCCCTGTGGTTTTTTCTTTGTGCTGAACTGGCTGTTTTTGGCCTGCTGATCGCCGGCTTCTCTCTGGTTCGCCTCCGGCAGCCTGAGATGTTTCAGGCCGGCCTGCAGGAGCTGCATGTTTCTGCCGGGGTGATTAATACGATGGCATTGCTGACGGGCAGTTACCTGGTGGCAACAGGCGTTAATAAGCTCCGCATTCAGGGCGATGGCTGTGCGCGTTATTTTTTCGCGGCATCCGGCTGCGGAATGATCTATGTCATTAGTAAAGTGAGTGAATATCAAACACTCTATAGCAATGGGTACTCGTTGCACTACGATATATTCTTCGGGTTTTATTTTTTCACGACGTTCTTTCATTTTCTCCATGTGCTTGCCGGAATGATGATTCTTATTATTCTCGGCCGCTGGCTGAAAAAGACAGACCCGGACGATGAGCAGAAACTAAAAGCGGCGGAAAGTGCAGCCTCTTACTGGCATATGGTTGACCTGGTGTGGATCGTTCTTTTCCCGGCGCTTTATGTACTAAGATGAAACAGGATGATGCTATGAGCAGTATAGCAGGAACGTCATTAAAGACTTTGTGGTTGTTAATGCTGTTGCTGACACTGGCTGTTGTTCTCCGCAAGCCGGAGCATCTGATTCTGTTAGCGGTTGCAGCCTGGTTTGCAGCTCTGATAAAAGGTATCTGGATCATCCGGTATTTTATGGAGATGAAGCAGGCTCCGCTCTTCTTACAAAGAATTCTGTATGGGTGGTTAATAATAACCATTTCTGCAGTCACATTGACTGCCATCTGGCAGCTATAAGCCTCAGGGCAACCTTAAGGAGATTGATGATGAAAAAAATACTTCTGGCAAGCGCCATTGTTACTATGGCATTCAGTTCTGCCAGCATGGCGGCCGGCGATGCAGCTGCCGGACAGGCAAAATCAGGAATTTGCACAGCCTGCCATAATGCTGATGGTAACAGCATGGTCCCAATGTATCCAAAACTGGCCGGACAGCATGCAACCTATCTTGAAAATGCACTCAAGGCTTATCGCGATGGCCAGAGAACCGGAGGCAATGCAGCCATTATGGCGCCAATGGCAAAAGGTCTGAGTGATCAGGATATTGCTAACCTTGCTGCCTATTACAGTCAGCAGAAAGCCAAGTAACAGGCTTGGCAGGTTGTTTATTTTCGTTTTCGGGGTAGTCAATGCAAGGCAAAAACCGGCGAAAAAGCGTAGTTTACAGGTCGTAAATGAGCATTTTGAGTCGGTTTTTAACACTGCAGTGGCAACGCAGATAGAAAATCAACAGCCTGCTATGGGGAATGGCCTTTTCTATGGCTGATACCCAAAGAGTGAGCCTCTGAATAACGGATCATATCCGTACCGGATTATTCACAGGCTCCTCACCTTTTCCGCATAAGACCGACATCTGTTCTGAACAGATTGATAGTAAAAAATATCCGGCGTGATATATTAAAACTTCCCCGTAATTAATCCCCGTTTTTACTAAAAAACGCAGCTGTTTATTGAAAATCAAACTCTGGTATACAGATTTTTTTCAGTGGAGAATTCTTATGAAAGATCCGGAAAAACCACTGGTTTATTCTTGCTCTGGCTGTTCTCAGGTGGCACAGCTTGCCAACCGGATTGCGGTTCATCTGGATCGTTCAGGTGTTGCAGAAATGTCCTGTATAGCTGGTATCGGTGGCCAGGTTAAACCTATTATCCGGCTGGCTCAGTCGGGTCGTCCGGTTCTGGCAATTGATGGGTGTCCGCTGCGCTGCGTACAGCGTAGTCTTAACAGTATTGATGTCACCGAGAGTCATCATCTGTTGCTTTCTGAATATGGCTTAAAAAAACGCCAGGATGAAGAGTATGGCGACGATGTTCTGCTTGATCTGGTAAACCATATAGAAAGTAAAATTATCCCCGATATTCATTCCTGATTCTGTATCTTGTCACTCAGCTGAGTGATTCTTCTCCCTTTCGCCAGTAAAAAAACCAGTTAATGATCATCCCTGTCAGGTAAAAAATAGACAGGCCGGATAACACCGCCGCCGGCCCGGCACTTTGCCAGTGATCAGCAAACAATGCAGGAATATAGAAAAATCCGAAGGACGATATACTGATTATCCATATCAGGCTGTGGTCGGCGTAATTCGCAGGAATCTTCTTAATGGCCAGGCTGGTGATGCTTCCGGATGACATGCCAGAAGCAATGAAAAATAACAGGGTAATCATGTAAAAACGAAAGAAATAGAATTCCGGATTCGGTGATGAGAGTGCTGATGTTATGGTCAGAGCCATGCCGACGGTACTAAGGAAAAGCGCAAACAGTGCCACCTGATGAATCTTTCCCGGATTGATGTGTTTAGACATCCAGCTTCCCGCAGCTCTGGCCGAAAGCCCTAACAGAGGGCCTATCCAGCAGTAGGACAGGATGGATGGGGCGGCGGGATTGATCCGGCTGCCGGTATGTCCATCGGTTGGAATATAGGAAAATATCAGGTCTGTCAGAAGAGGCAGGCTGACGGATAATCCAAGAAAAGAACCATGGCCCATAAGGTACATCAGCGCCAGTATATGGACTTCACGATTAGCCAGGGCTTTCAGTTGCTGCTCTGCAAATATCTGATTGCCCGCAAGATTCTGCATGGCAAAAATCACGAGGAAAATAACGATAAAAATGCTCATTTCCCTGACGGCAGGAAAGGCACCGGTAATCATGCTGTTATTCGACAAATAGGGGATGCCGATACTGGCCAATATGACCAGCAGAAGCAGTAACCAGGAACGCCCCCAGGAAAAGATACCGGCCGACCGGATCAGCATCATATTCTGTATATTAACTGCCGGTGAAAAGCGGTTCAGCCAGGCGGCAAGAAGACACATTCCGGCAATTGGAAGTATTAACCACTGAAACCAAAGCCCGTGGCCTTCATGGATGACACCGATCAGGTTGCTGCTGTCATGAATAAGAACGTATTCGGTAAAAATATTTTTTAGTGGTGGATTCCAATAGATGATCGTCGGGATCATTACCATAATCAGAATCAGCCCGGCATCACCCAGTCCAATGGGCATTTCCTGGGAAATAAAACGCATACGGCGCGGATAAATATAGCGGTTGATGCTGGTTATCTGGGGCAGGACAACAGCACCAAAGCCACAGCAGGCTGCCGCTATTCTGAATGCCCAAAGAGGCGTGTCTGATTCTTTAAAGACCCAGAATATGGCAATCAGCGAAATCCATATTCCAATAATTCCTGACCAGATTACGGCCCGGGTACCCAGCTGAAATACCAGAAACCTGCCACACAGACGCAGCGCTGCGCCAGAAAAGCCTGCGATATAAATCAGCGAAAAAAGCTCTTGTGGGCTGAAGCCCCAACTGCTGTCGGCCATCAGGGCCGAGAGTACTGACCAGCCCATCCATACGGACGAACCGGCAAGTAACAGAATTAATTGCAGAACCGGCAGGTGGCGTACATAACGGTTGCCTGTATTTTTCCAGAAATCCGTATCGTCCGGCTTCCAGCCTGTCAGATTCGGCATATAAAGTCCTGCCACTAAGCCATATAGAATAGGCTACGATGACAGAATTAAGGGCAAAAACAATTCGGCTGCAGAGATACTCCGCCCCCACCAGATAGGTATGTCAGATACTCATTCTGAGATATTGGCGCAGGTGCTGACTCAGGTTTCAACCGTCAGCATTCCGGCAAGGCGATTCCAATAACCATTGCTGTCTCCTGCTGCGAGTTTGACCGGATGCTTACCGCGGATGTTTTCCCGGAAACGGTCCAGCCAATCCAGAGTGCCTTCCGGTTCCGGACTCAGGCGGACAATATCGACCAGCCGGTGCATGGAAGGTAAGTCATTGATCAGGTTGTAACGCTGGCCTGACTGGGTCTGGATACCATTTAAAACAAATACCTGTTTTCCATCCTGACTGTGTACCTCCCTGCCTTTGGGATAATTAATGCAGCACAGTTCGCACTGATCCTTTTGCCGGTCTTCTGAGCGTGCAGTAAAGCAGCGGGCTGACCAGGCCAGAGGCAAATGACCAAAGGCAAACACTTCTGTTTCAAAGCAAGTGCGGATATCACGCACGACTTCCTGTTCGAGCAATGTTTCCAGCCAGTCACGGGAAAGTTCCACAGGCATTACCCAGCGTTTCAGGCCGGAATTTACCAGATATTTCAGCGTGTGCTGGTTGTAACAGTTGATTGCCGGGCCGGCGATAAACGGCAGGTTTCTTTCCTGTGCAAGCTGCACGGCGCCAATATCATTGGCTTCAATAACAAATTCACCGTTATCAATATAACGTGCCATTTCCCGCAGTAAGGCCGGGCTCTCAAGCAGGGTCATTGTCGACAGGCAGACCTGCTTTCCTGCCTCCCGCAATTTAAATGCTATATCCAGATAATCCTGTAAGTTCAGTTCCCTGCGTTTGCTGCAGACCGTTTCGCCAAGATAAACAATGTCGATATCAGAAGCGGCCACACCGTCATAAAACTTCAGAACGGTATTTTTAGGCCAGTAATACTGAATTGCACCGAGAGAAAATTTCATTATTTATTTCCATTTCCGGTGGTAAGCGCCAAGTGTGGTCTGGCTGCCTTCCGATAATGAATTCAGAACCTGATTCCATTCATCTTTTACCCGGAATCGTTGCGGATCTTCCTGAACGGCATCAATTGCCTGGCGCCATACCCGGGTAATTTTTTCCACGTAGGCAGGGCTGCGCTGGCGCCCTTCGATTTTCAGCGAGGCAATGCCTTCATTGAATAATTCCGGTAGCAGTTCCAGAGTATTCAAGCTTGTTGGCTCTTCAAGCACATTGTACAAATCGTTTCCGACCTGAAAGCGTCCTTTGCACAGCGTGGGATAGCCGGCATTTTCATCAGCATTAAAGCGATCAATCATGACGCCGTTGAGGCGCGACTCCAGCGATCCGTCTGCTTTCTCATCCCAGCGGACATAGGCAGCCGGAGAGCAGACGCCAGCAGTATTCGGTGACTCACCGGTCATATAAGAGCTGAGATAGCAGCGGCCTTCAGCCATAATGCAGAGGCTGCCGAATGCAAAAACCTCCAGCGGCATATCTGAAATCCGCGCTAATGATTTTACCTGCTGCATCGATAATACCCGCGGCAGTACCACACGGGAGATTCCCAGATTGCGGTAAAAATCAATAGCGGCAGGATTGGTTGCAGAAGCCTGAACGGACAGATGCTTTTCAACTTTTGGATAACGGTCATGTGCGTATGCCAGCAGCGATATATCGGCAAGAATCAGGACATCAGCCCCGGCTCTTACTGCGGTATCAACGGATTTCTGCCAGCGCTCCCAGCCGTCTGTATGCGCAAATGTGTTGATGGCAACATGGATTTTCCGCCCATGTTTGTGCGTATAAGCAACGGCTTCATCTAACCCTGAACCTGCCAGGTTCAGGCCGGCGAAGTGGCGGGCATTGGTATCTCCCCGAAGGCCAACATATACCGCATCAGCACCCTGGTTTATTGCCGCTTTTAAGGCAGGAAGGCTTCCCGCAGGGCAAAGCAATTCCATAGTATTTCCGCCATGATAGGACCTAAGACACTATTGATATGTTAATGAAATCAGGTGACCGCCGCTAAGCCCACGAATAGGTAGGTTTGAACTACCCATTAATGGGCTTTGCCCATTGGCTTAAGAATTTTTTATTCTGGCGGAAATACAGGTGCTGGGGTGTGAAGGTTAGTTATGCTTTCCCGGAAATTTCATAGGGCCGCAGGTGACAGGCTGGTAAAACTACCTGAGAAAATAACCCGCTATACGCCCGATTTTATTCTTGAGCAGGTAATCGCATCTGCACTTAATCATCTTCTTGGAAAAGAGCTGTCTGCCGGAGAACTTGATTTTCTTGAGCGCAAGCTGGCGACGGTTAATATCCGTGATCTGAACTTCTCATTTACCGTTACGGCTTATGATAAAAGAATCAAAGTGATGATCCCGGCGCAGATCTCAGAGGTTACTCTGCGCACAGATCAGCAATCGTTGCTGGAAATGCTACATAACGAAGTGGATCCGGATACGCTGTTTTTCCAGCGTCGGCTGTTAATAACAGGTAACACCGAACTCGGGCTGTATCTGAAAAACTTTATCGACAGTCTGGAACTGATGGGGAGAATTCCGGCCCCGGTTATGAAGCTGATCAGCCGCATTCATAAACAGAGCCAGAAATCGCTATAAATCCGCAAAGGGCAAATCAGTAAAGGGCGATCAGTTCACCACTACGGTTGAACGTCAGGTATTCGGATATCATGCCGGCGTTGATCTTATTCACCATAAGCTGCAGGTACTGGTCAGCCTCTTCCGGCTGTGGCGGGAAGCCGTCATGGCCAGACATGGCACTGATAAATGCCACGTCCCACTGCTGTCCGGTTTTTTCCGATTCGCTGACCAGCTCATGAAAGTGCATCACTTCGCCAGGAAGTTTATCAACGCATAACACCGGGCTGAGCACACCGCCTTCACCATTTTCAAAGCGTTCCTGCTGCTCTTCTGTGTATCCCTCGGGCAACTCTGATTTTGCCAGAACAAACAGCAGGCGTTGTGGCTCCTGCTGGCTCATGGCGGCCAGAATGAGTTCCTCATAGTTTTCAATATTCATCTAAGCACCAGTATCGAATAGCGTTAAAAGAAACCGATGACCCGACTGCCCGCAAAAAAGTACCACCAACCCTCTTATCCCGATGATACAAGCACCAGCAATCCTGCATAACCAAGCCCAGCTCCGGGGCCACCAGTTATTTTTGATTTTATGTGGACGGCTGGCATCTTCAATAGCGCAGGCCGGATCATTGTGGGTATATCCTGTTTGGATAACGCGGTGGGGCGGGATTGACCGGCGGTTTCTGATGGATCGGCGCAGGGGATAAGGAACCGCAGAAAGAGAAGCGGGCAGGCCGTGTTTATCGGCTGCCCACATCAGGTAAAGGCCCTAGCCCTGCAGATGCGCTTTTAACGGCGCGTGCTGTTCGGCATCCAGACGCGGACCAAACTGGCTGACAACCTGAGCCGAAGCGGCGGATGCCAGACGTCCGGCAACATCAAAACCATAGTCCTGAGTAATGGCATAAAGGAAAGCGCCGGCAAACATATCGCCGGCACCGTTACTGTCGACGGCGGTTACGCTGTGCGGCGCAATTTTATGCAGGGTTTCGCCATCGAACGCCAGTGCGCCTTCGGCGCCGAGGGTAATAGCGAAGGTTTTGGCGTGTTGCTTAATGACGTCGATAGCGATATTCAGGTCGTCGGTATCGGCCAGCAGTTTGGCTTCCTGTTCGTTACAGAACAGCAGGTCGACGCCGTCGCCCAGCATTTCCAGCAGGCCGTCTTTAAAGAACTGCACCATCGCCGGATCGGAGAAAGTCATCGCCACTTTTACCCCGTGTTTGCGCGCCAGTTCGCGTACGCGTACGGCCGCAGCACGGGAGGTGTCTGAGGTCACCAGATAGCCTTCAATATAGACATAATCCGACTGCGCGAGAGCATCTTCGTGGATGTGCTTTTCGTGCAGGTCGCTGGTAATTCCCAGATAGGTATTCATGGTGCGTTCGGCATCCGGCGTTACCATCACCAGACACTTACCGGTTACACCCTGATCGCGCTCGCCGCCAATATTGGTATCGACACCGGCAGCTTTTAAATCGGCCACGTAAAAATCACCGGCTTCGTCAGCGGCTACGTTACAGGTATAAAAGGTTTTCGCACCGAAATAACTGGCACCAATAATAGTGTTGGCAGCACTGCCACCACAGGCGCGTTTTTTCAGGCCGTAATCCGTGCTCAGGGTTTCCAGCATGCTGGCCAGTTGCTGTTCGTCGATTAAGGTCATCATGCCTTTCTGAATACCGGCCTTGGCGAAAAACTCATCGCCGACTTCAAACTCTTTATCGACCAGTGCATTGCCGATGCCGTAAATGTGGTAACCCATAAGCTGACTCTCGCGGTAAGAAATAGCGCGAGTGTAGCGGATTACGGCATATTTTTCAGGTACTGATGGCTTGGGGATGCGCTGGGGCCGGGCTATGATGCGGGCATGAATAAAGTAACCCGTTTTATCCATCATCACCGCCGTGTGCGGCATGCGGTGTATCAGACCGATACCAATATCCGCCGCTCGGTGATCCGCTCGGCGCTGGTGCTGCTGGGCTTTGCGGCGCTGCACGTGGCGGCGATGGTATGGCTGGAGGAGATGGCGCTCTGGCACGCCATCTGGCTTACCATGACCACGCTGACTACTGTGGGCTATGGTGATGTATCTGCCTCTACCCCGGCCGGTCAGGCCGCCACCATGCTGCTGATGTTTATCTGTGGCATCACACTTATGACTTTTTTAATCAGCGATTATGTGGATTTCCGCATTGCGCGGCGGGAACGTATCCGCACCGGACACTGGGACTGGAACATGGCCGATCATATTCTCATTATTAATTCGCCCAAATATAACCGCGAAGCCTATTTTCAGCGCATGATCATGCAGATTCGTGAAAGCGACGAATACCGCGATACGCCGATCCAGCTGCTGAATGACGATTTCCCCGATGGTCTGCCCGACAGCCTGCGTCAGCTGGGGGTCGTTCATACCACCGGACTGGCCAGCCGCCCGGAGGATTTAAAACGTGCCGGGGCAGAGCGTGCCAGCCATATTGTGGTGCTGGCGCGTGACGAATATTCCGCCGACAGT
>NZ_DDCJ01000046.1:2387-3314 GCF_002335285.1 Thalassolituus sp. UBA2009 | reverse complement strand
TTATCACCTAAGCGGGTGTCCGGATTGATCAGACCACTACAAAGTTCCCCTGGGAGGCATTGGGCGTTTCAAAATGATTTAAAACGCTTAGTGAACAGCATTGCCTCAAGAGCGGGATTAAATCGGCCCATAAAAAAAAACCCGCAAAAGCGGGGTTAAATTTATAAGTATTATGAGGTGAGAGTGTAGTTATTGTCTCGTTGGTGCGTTGTTGTTTCGTTGTGGAACGACTCAGCGTTCCAGAATAGCCACAACGCCCTGACCGCCAGCGGCGCAGATCGAAATCAGACCACGGCCTGAACCTTTCTCTTCCAGCATTTTCGCCAGCGAGGCCACAATACGGCCACCGGTGGCTGCAAACGGATGGCCGGTCGCAATGGAAGAACCGTTCACGTTCAGTTTGCTGCGGTCGATGCTGCCCAGTGGCTTGTCCAGACCGAGTTTTTCTTTGCAGAATTTCTCGTCTTCCCAGGCTTTCAGGGTGGAGGCGACAACGCCGGCAAAGGCTTCGTGGATTTCGTAGAAATCAAAATCCTGCAGGGTCAGACCAGCGCGTTCCAGCATACGCGGTACGGCATAAGCCGGTGCCAGCAGCAGACCTTCTTTATCTTTATTACCGTCTTTACCGAAGAAATCGACAGATGCGGTTTCATGGAAGCTCAGGTAAGCCTTAACCGGCAGGTTGTGTGCTTTCGCCCACTCTTCAGACGCCAGCAGAACCACAGAAGCACCATCGGTCAGCGCTGAGGAGTTACCCGCGGTCAGCGTACCTTTACCGGATTTCTTATCGAAAGCTGGTTTCAGGCTGGCCAGCTTTTCCAGATTCGGCGTGCGCGCCAGGTTATCTTTTTCCAGACCCAGGTAAGGGCTGACCAGATCATCGAAGAAACCACGGTCGTAAGCGGCCAGCAGATTGGTGTGGCTGTT
>NZ_DDCJ01000046.1:0-2133 GCF_002335285.1 Thalassolituus sp. UBA2009 | reverse complement strand
TCGGTGTGCTCACCCATGGACAGATTGGTGCGTGGCTCGCCGTTGCGCGGAACCAGCGGCGCCAGATGCTTAGGGCGGATTTTCGCCAGCAGCTTCAGCTTTTCACCGGTGGTCTTGGCGCGGTTTACGTCCAGCAGGATTTTACGCAGGCCTTCGTTCACACCGATCGGCGCATCGGAAGTGGTATCGGAACCACCGGCAATCGCGCTGTCGATCTGGCCCAGGGCAATTTTATTCGCCGCCATAATGATGGCCTGCAGACCGGTACCACAGGCCTGCTGAATATCAACACCCGGAGTACGTGGGTCGAGGGCGGTACTGAGCAGGGTTTCACGCGCGAGGTTAAAGTCACGGCTGTGCTTGATTACCGCACCGGCAATGAATTCGCCAATCTGCTCGCCCTGCAGGTTGTAACGGTTAACCAGACCATTCAGCGCTGCGGTCAGCATGTCCTGGTTAGAGGCATAGGAATACGCGGTGTTGGAACGCGCAAAAGGAACACGGTTACCGCCAATGATGGCTACGCGGCGGATGGTCTGTTTAGCACTGCTCTTGGTCATGCCGGAAATCCTGTATTGGGTCTGATTATTGGGTAAACATAGATATCACAACGGCAGGCTCAGCGTACTCTGCCATAAACGCTGCTCAGTTTAGCGCCCGCACAAGGGCTGGCATTGGCTGAAGTGACAGTTTTCCCCTCTTATCTGGTCAATTTCACTCCTGATAATTGCTGCTGTAATCTGCTACCGTCCGGCGCTGTGCCATTTTCTTTGTTATCTGTGTGTTAATCAGGACCCGACCATGAGCAATTTTATTGAATCTGTACTCGACAGCAGTATGGGCCGCAGTCTGATGAAATCAGTTCTGCCTAAATCGATTGAACTGAAACGCTACAACCCGAATCAGGCGACTTACTTCGAAGGCCGTGTGCTGATCGGCGCCTGCGAAAACGCCACGCTGCTGAGTGACATCATGCGCAACCTGAAAGATGCCAAGGCCAGCGTATTCTTCCCGGCAGCAGCAAAAACCGCTGCCGCCATCGTTGCCGCCGCCAGCGAGCACGGTATCAAAGCTGTCGGCATCGAATGCAGTGCCGATATGACCGACAAGTTCGATGCCTTTGTATTCGATGCTTCCGGCTTTGCCGACACCGCCGACCTGAACCAGCTGTATTACTTCTTTAACCCGGTGATGCGTAAGCTGAACAGCAATGGCCGAGTGATCGTACTGGGTCGTCCGCATATGAAAGCCGCCACCGGCGAACAGGCCGCCGCCATGCGTGCACTGGAAGGTTTCTCCCGTTCTGTGGCTAAGGAAATCGGCAAGAAAAGCGCCACCGCTCAGGCAATCTACGTTGAAACCGGTGCTGAGAAAAACCTTGATGCGGCCTTCCGCTTCGTAATCTCCGCCAAGTCCGCTTATGTCGATGGCCAGGTGCTGACCGTGCGTAAAGCGCAGGACGTTGCCTACCCGGACTGGCACAAGCCGCTGGCCGGTAAAGTCGCGCTGGTGACCGGTGCTTCCCGTGGTATCGGTGAGTCCATCGCCCGTACTCTGGCGCGCGACGGCGCGACCATTCTGGGTCTGGATATTCCGCCAGCAGAAGGCGATCTGCGCCGCGTGATGGCCGAAATCGGTGGAGAAACCCTGCTCGGTGATATCTCCTCCGCCGAGGCACCACAACAGATTTCCGACAAACTGAAAGAAATGGGCGGTGGTGACATCATCGTGCATAACGCCGGTATCACCCGCGACAAGACCCTGGCCAATATGCCGGAACACTGGTGGAACATGACCATCGACATCAACCTGTCGGCGGAAGAGCGCATCAACCACGTGCTGTTTGAACAGGGTACGCTGAACAACGGCGGCCGCATTATCTGCGTATCGTCGATGAACGGTATCGCCGGCCAGACCGGTCAGACCAACTACGCGGCCTCCAAAGCCGGTGTGATCGGTTATGTGCAGTACATGGCCGACGAACTGATGGCCAAAGACATCACCATCAATGCCGTGGCTCCGGGCTTTATCGAAACCGCGATGACCGATGCCATCCCGCTGATGACCCGTGAAATAGGCCGTCGCCTGAACTCCCTGTCGCAGGGTGGCAAGCCGGTTGATGTGGCGGAAACC
>NZ_DDCJ01000139.1:0-50659 GCF_002335285.1 Thalassolituus sp. UBA2009 | reverse complement strand
TCGTGTGCTGAGCTCGTTCAGCAAACAGGCCAAAGGCGTGTCCGGGCTGGAAGACGTGGCCCGGCAGAAAGCCGCGCGTGAAGTTGCCAAGCTGATTGGTGATGAACTGGCGGTAGCGCTGGTGGATAAAATCCGCTGATGGATACGATTTGCTGATGGCTACAATTTGCTGATAGTAGCGATTGTTGCGCAATAAAAAAGAGCCTCGGTTGAGGCTCTTTTTTTGTCTGGCGTTTGTTACCGCTTTGCGGCTTCGGCTCAGTTAAGCCAGCGGGTCAGCTGATAATCCTTGGAGAACTCCAGCATAAATTCCAGTTTTGGAATCAGTCCCAGCTGACGGACTTTTTCCAGAGCAATTTTATGATTGCTGGTCGCAGTTTTTGGAATCAGCTGCTCCAGTTCATCAAAAATCCGAGCAAAGCGTTTCATATTGTCGGCGCTGGCAATAAACCAGAAATCCGAAAGTCCTTCGTTGGTTGTCGGAAAACCACGTTCATAGCGGAAAAATTTATCCGGATGGCTGAACGTTTTTTCTTCGGGAATCACCTTGCCTAAGGTATCGCGGAAACCAACCCAGCGGCCTGCGTAGAACTTCTCCGGGTCCAGCCGGGAAAAATCGATATCGGCAAACAGTGACATGTCAAAGCGACTGACCATGATAAAGTCGTAGCGGACACCGTTTTCTTCTTCGTACTGGCCAACCAGATCGACAGCCCGTTTAAAGGTTGCCCTGCGGCTGTAGATGTTATTTACGCGGTAGAGCTCGCGGGTCTTTCCGCGTAACTTCTTCTTAAAGTCTTTAAAACGCTCGCCAAGCGTTGGCGTAAAAAAGACTTCACTGTTCTGGAAGAGCGCTTTGCGCGGCTGATAGATTTCTTTCAGCTGATCGGCAACATCCACACTCCAGCTATGCATAAAGACGTCACAATTATTGATGCCGAGTATGTGTTGCTTGTACAGATCACTCTCGGCTTCAAAGGTGACTTCCAGTCCACCGTGTTTAAAGTTCTTACCTGCGGCCAGTCCATGCAGGCAGAAAGCAACTTTAGGTTTATCAGACATTCTTGTCTTCCTGTTGATATAAGTAAGCACGCAGAGCGCTTATTTTACCGGCTTGCCATTGAATAACATCGGTGCCGATATAGCGCTGATCGTCGATCTGCAGTTCAAACTCGATCACGGATTTTTCGCCATCGACCAGAATGTTTTTCTCAATGAAATTGATCTTCTTCACTGAAGCAAAAAGCCCGGTCAGAAAATCGCGGATGGCCGCTTTTCCACTGAGATTGACGCCTGGGTCAATGAGAGTGGCATCGTCATCGAAGAAGTTCATAACGGAGTCAAGATCCATCGCATGGAATGCATGGACATAAGCGCGGGATTTCTCTTCGATAACATGACGCGACAATGTGATGTCGTGTTCGAATACTTTAATCGAATGGGAGTCGTAAAAATTATAGTAAACGCCGCCTGCCAGGGGTTTTGCCAGAACAGTCTGGCCAGCCAGAATCATTTCGTTGATGGTCGAGGATACAAAATACTGACCATTGATCTGATTCTGTTTGCGGATAACGCTTTTGGCCGCTTCGATAAAATCCCGCGCTTGGCGGAAGTAGAAAAAGCCGGCCATGGCATGGCGGCTGATCGGCAATTTCTCTGAGGTCTGCCGTACTTCCGCGCGTTCGTTGAGAAGCGCGTAAGACCATTTAGGGTGAACGGATTCAAAGGTCAGCACGCCAGCGTCAGCTTTGCTTTCGCGGTAGAAAGCCAGAGCGGCACTGATATCTTCGCTCAGGTGATGGTCGGCCGAGGAAATGATCAGCTCGTCATCGGCATTCATCGTATCCAGAGCAAGCAGGCAGGTACAGAGTGCGCCACCGGTATCTCCATTGATGTCGATGATGTCGTATTCGCCGGGTACAACAATTTTGATGATGGCATCGAGCGACAGTGCTTTCCGTTCAATTTTCGGCACCATGAAAATAAAACGGGCATCGCTGCCAAGGCCGGCAAAAGGAGTCAGAGCATGTTCGAGCAGCGTCTTGCCTGCCACTTCGGTCAGAATTTTCGGGTAAATCCCGCCGGCAGAGGCTTCGTAAAGACCTGCGCCGCTCATTGGAATAATAATATTCATGCTGCGCCCTCGATTTCAGAGATCCGGTTTCTGATGTTGTCGTAGGTGACATCAAAAACAGAATCCACCTTCATTACGTGAGCCTGGCTTGCATAGGCGGCTTTCAGACCGTTTTCGTTATCTTCCACAATCAGACACTGCTGCGGATTTAATCCCAGCCGGGAGATAGCCAGGTTGTACATTTCCGGGTCCGGCTTGCCTTTGGAGACATCTTCATTGGAAATGAAAAATTCAAGGTAAGGTTTCAGATGCGCCTGATCCATCATAACGGCAACGGAGTTGCGGATGGAGTTAGAGGCAACGGCTAACTTGTAACCTTGTTTGCTCAGGGATGACAGCGCATATTCATGGTGAAACATCGGCCGGCACAGGTTGTTGACCATTTCCATGGTGTACTGCTGTTTCAGCTCATTAATAAAATCATGTAATGACCGTGGCAGACCTTTCTCCCGTGACAAAATATTCAGCTTGTCGCGCGTGGGTAGGCCATCGTAGGTGATCTCATGTTCGGGACGGGTAATTTCATAACCGAACAGACGCAGTGCTTTATTCAGTGCTTCGTAATGCCAGTCTTTGGCATCAATCAGTACGCCGTCCATATCGAAGATGACGGCCTTAATAACCTTAGTCAAAACGGAAGTACCTCTCTGCCTGTTCCGGAATATCCGTACACAGAATTAAATGATCGCTCTCCAGCAGCTCGCCGGGGAGGTTACGCAGTTCTGACCATTCGTCGTTAACATCGCGGCGGTGTAATTCCGGAGAAACGATGCAGACCTTTTTACCGGCAGACAGCCACTGCTGTAACTGACCGGCATCAATGTTCAGTCGCTGAAAACCATCGAGCCATACTCCCTGGGCCTGCTCCAGCAGAACGCCCGGTGTTTCGTATTCACTGGCACGCAGAAATGTGGTCAGGCCGTTGCGCAGATATCCCAGCGTGTCAGGTAATGACATGTCGAACATAAAATAGTTTTCGATACCATGCTGCTGCAGACTCTCGGCCACGGCAGTCTGCAGACCATCGGCCTTAACGTTTAAGGCCAGGCACGGGCGCTGATCGTAACGCAGATATATTTCCAGCAGCTCGTCGAACGTCAGTTCTGTACCGTTCGGCATATCGTGGCTGATCATCAGTTTCCCGGCGCAGTCACGGATATCTGTTTCCGTACCGTATCCCATGGAAAAAGAACGGTGGAACGCTGCGACGGTATTTTTTTCTGTGGCGTCGAGCCAGTAGCCCCGGTGAGAAATAATCTGCATGCGATTCTCTTATGATCAGAAGTTAATTGCCTGCTGGTAGACCGGCAGTGATTTGAACAGATCCAGATCACTCGGAATACCTAAGCCGTACATGCCATCAGCTTCGCGGCCAATGTTGTACACACCAATATTGGCGTTTTCTTCGCGGTACATATAGGTGTAAACCGGAGCGACATAAAACTCGCCATTAGAGCGCTCATTATTGGCAATCATTTTGTCGGCCTTGGCGACGAAGTCTTTGCCATGGCGGTAGTTATAAATGCCAACGGTTGCTTCATCGGAGACGACAATTTTTTCGACCACTTCAGAAACCCGGCCGTTGTCTTCTACGCGGGCGTAAGACCATTTCGGGTCGTCGGCTTTCATCGTCATTATCAGGCCATCAAGCGCCTGATCATCCATGTAATTCAGATAATCGTTAATATCCACATCAACCCACTGGTCAGAATTGGCAATCATCAGCGGGTCGTCGTTGTTGATGTAATCCCGTGCTTCAAGAACCGTACAGGCGGCACCTTCGGTGATGCCATCAATACCAATAACAACAGCCCCCGGAGCCCAGCTGCACAGTTTGTTCTGCAGATCGTAGTCGGCCAGATGCTGGTTCTGGCAGATAAAAATAAAACGGTGGTCGCAGGAGGGTTTGAGGTTGTTGATCACAACTTCAATCATGCGTTTACCCGACAGCGGAATCAGGGGTTTAGGATCGGTATAACCTTCTTTGGCGAAACGACTGCCACGCCCTGCCATTGGGATAACAATATTCAGCATCAGGCATTCTCTTCCAGATATTTATCGTTCAGTGCCCCCGGCAGTTTGACTACCGTGGTGATGGTGTCTTCCAGAGCTTCAAAATCGGTGTACTCACCGGGCACAATACGGATGATTGAACCCGCTCCGTATTCCTGACCTTTCATCCGTGCCCGTCCGGAGACGATAACCGTGATTTCGGTGGCGATTTTGTGGCAATGGCTGGCTTCTTTATCACCAGCCTTAAAATGCTGTACGGCGACTTCAACATCCGTGGTTTTGTAGAGTGTTGGTTCGAAGCCGCCGACAAACCAGCCGCGTACCATATCTTCCAGTTTAAAGCTGTCCATAAAACTCCCCGTTGTTGCGGATTAGCGCTGCGCCAGCGCTGTTTTCGCCCGTGCCGCGGCGGCACGTACCTGATCCGGTGCGGTGCCACCAATATGGTTACGCGCCGCGACCGAGCCTTCCAGTGTCAGTACATCAAAGACGTCAGCGGTGATTTCAGTGGAAAACTGCTGCAGTTCTTCCAGTGTCATTTCGCTCAGGTCTTTGCCGGTTTTCACGCCGTAGCCAACCGCTTTACCGACGATTTCGTGGGCGTCACGGAACGGGATACCTTTGCGCACAACATAATCGGCGAGGTCGGTGGCGGTGGAGAAACCACGCATTGCGGCTTCGCGCATATCGTCTTTGCGGGCAATCAGGTTGGGCGCCATATCGGCGAAGGCACGCAGGCTGTCGCGCAGGGTGTCGACGGTGTCGAACAGCGGTTCTTTGTCTTCCTGATTGTCTTTGTTGTAGGCCAGCGGCTGCGATTTCATCAGCGTCAGCAGACCAACCAGATGGCCGTATACGCGGCCGGTTTTACCGCGTACCAGTTCCGGCACGTCGGGGTTTTTCTTCTGCGGCATGATGCTGGAGCCGGTGCAGAAACGGTCCGGCAGATCGATAAAGCGGAACTGGGCAGAGGCCCACAGCACCAGCTCTTCGGAGAAGCGCGACATGTGCATCATGATCAGCGATGCGGCGGAGCAGAATTCGATAGCGAAGTCGCGATCGGATACAGAATCCAGGCTGTTTTCGGTCGGCGCGTCAAAGCCCAGCAGCTCAGCGGTGTAATGACGGTCGATCGGGTAGGTGGTGCCGGCCAGTGCTGCAGCACCCAGCGGCAGCTGGTTCATACGCGCACGGCAGTCCTGCAGACGGGCGTAATCGCGCTCGAGCATGGCGTTCCAGGCCAGCAGGTGATGACCAAAAGTCACCGGCTGCGCAGTCTGCAGATGGGTGAAGCCCGGCATAATGGTGTCGGCTTCTTTTTCTGCCAGCTCCACCAAGCCCTGCTGCAGGCGGGTCAATTCGGCGCTGATGACGTCGATTTCGTCACGCAGGTAGAGGCGGATATCGGTGGCTACCTGATCGTTACGGGAACGGCCGGTGTGCAGCTTCTTACCGGTGATGCCGATCTTTTTGGTCAGTGCCGCTTCGATGTTCATGTGCACGTCTTCCAGTGCCACCGACCATTCGAAGTCACCGCGCTCGATTTCGATACGCACTTCTTCCAGACCGCGGATGATGTCATCGCGTTCCTGTGCGGTCAGTACGCCGACTTTGCACAGCATTTTGGCGTGGGCGACGGAGCCCTGAATGTCCTGACGGTACATGCGGCGGTCAAAGTCCACCGATGCGGTGTAGCGCGCAACAAAAGCGTCGGTCGGTTCGGAGAAGCGCCCGCCCCAGGATGCATTGGTGGATGATTGATCAGACATGAGTACCTCAAACTGGTGCATGAATCGGAAATGGCGCGGATTATAACCATTGCGGCAGCGCTCTGTCCCTGTTTTGCCGCCATTCAGCGTTTGCAGGCTTGCCCTGTTGCAGTACTGGCGACAGACTTAGGCTCCGCGCCAGTTCAGGAATCATCACTTTGTCAGCCAGCCATTCAACATCCTCTTCTGCCCGTGGACAGCAGGCGCTGCTGGAAGCCTTTTTCCTGCCTGACCTGTGCAACACCCGTGCGGTGATTATTCTGCTGGCGCTGAGCGAAGCGTTGGTGCTGGCGCTGACGCTGGTCGAGAGCGGTTTGCCGCAATTTTCCTGGCAGCGTTTTACCGTGGTGTCGTTCTTTGTGCAGTGGGTTTGTCTGCTGTCGGTGGCGATACTGTGTCAGCTGCGGGTTTTGCTGGCGCGGTTAACGGCGATGTCGGCCTCGCTGGTGGCACTGCTGGTGATCGAGCTGGTAACGCTGGGGGTTAGTCTGATCGGCGAGTGGTTATGGCCCCTCGACCGTACTTACACCGACTGGCCCTGGGTACTGCGTAACCTGCTGATTGCCGGCGTCTTCGGCGCCATGGCGATGCGTTATTTCTATGTGCAGAGCCAGTGGCGGCTGAAAACCCAGGCCGAGCTGAAATCGCGGCTGGCGGCACTGCAGGCCAATATCCGCCCGCACTTCTTTTTTAACACCCTGAATACCGTAACCTCGCTGATCAGTGTCGATCCGGATAAAGCCGAACACCTGCTGCTTGATCTGGCGCAGCTGTTCCGCGCGGTGCTGAATAACGATGATGCACAGATCCCGCTGGCACAGGAAATCGAACTGGGTCGCCGTTATCTGGGTATTGAGCAGGTGCGGCTGGGCAATGAGCGCCTGCAGGTGAACTGGAAGTTGCCGCAGCCGTTACCGGCGGCGCTGAAAGTACCGCAGTTACTGCTGCAGCCATTGCTGGAAAACGCGGTTTACCATGGCATTCAGCCGAGTATCAGCGGTGGCTGGATTGAGGTTGAGCTGGCACAGGAAGGCCAGGCGGAAGATAACGGCGCCTGGTGGCTGACTATCCGCAACAGCAAACCTGAGGGCAGTGGTGAAGCGGGTAACCGTCTGGCGCATAATAATATCCGCGCCCGGCTGGCCGCACTGGATGAACAGGCGCGGCTGGAAGTTGACGATCTGGGCGGGGAATATATTGCCCGTCTGCGTTTGCCGCAGGCTGCGGCGGATGGTGTAACAACCGTTAAGGGAAGTGTATGACCTATCGTGTTCTGCTGGTGGATGATGAGCCTCTGGCGCGGGAGCGCATGAAGCGCTTGTTGCTGGAACACCACGATTTTGTCTGTGCCGGAGAAGCCGGGAACGGCGATGAAACGCTTGCCTGGCTGCGTATGCATCGGGCCGATCTGGTGCTGCTCGATATTCAGATGCCCGGCCGCAACGGCCTGGATACCGCCGCCGCGATACAGGAATTGCCGCAACCACCGCTGGTGGTGTTCTGCACCGCTTATGACGAACACGCGCTGCAGGCCTTTGCCGTGAAAGCCATCGACTATCTGCTGAAGCCGGTGCGCAAAGAAGACTTATGCCGCGCGCTGCAGCGCGCCAGTGAATGGCTGGCACAGAGTGGCGCGCAGGCGGATAACGAAGCCACCGCGACCGCCGCCCGTCCCGCCGGCAGCCGCACCCATCTGAGTGCGCGTACGCACAATGGCCTGCAGCTGATTCCGCTGGAAGAGGTGTTTTATTTCTACGCCGATCAGAAATACGTCAACGTCCATCACGAAGGCGGCGAAACCCTGATCGACGATTCCCTGCGTCAGCTCGAAGACGAATTCCCCGGTCTGTTTGTGCGCGTACACCGCAGCGCACTGGTTGCGCTTAACCGCATCGAACGCCTTGAAGCCCTGAACAGCGGTGGTCACAAGGTGTATTTACGCGGCCTGGCTGACGGCGTTCCGGTCAGTCGCCGGCATCTGCCGGATGTGCGGCGGGTGATGAAGGAGCTGTAGAGGCTTAAGTTTTAGCCGCTGATCCCGCTGTGTTAAGCTGCGCCAACTTTTGCTGAGCAGTTAGTTAATCTTCTCACCGGATAGCTGACCCCCATCTATTTATGGAATACCGATGCAAGCAATCATTAAACTTTTGCGGCCTCATCAATATATAAAAAATGGCTTTGTTCTGGTTGGACCTTTATTCGCCCACCAGTGGGATATTCCGACACTCAGCAGCGCATTATTGGCGTTTGTCGCCTTCTGTTTTATGGCCAGTGCCGTGTACGTGCTCAATGATCTGATGGATATCGAGGCTGACCGTGCGCACCCGGTTAAACGCAGCCGGCCATTACCAAGCGGAAAAGTGTCGCCTGCAATGGCTAAGGGCCTGTTTGTATTACTGGTTGCCAGTTCTCTGGTAACGGCTGCCTTCGTCAGTTTGGAAGCACAGTGTTTCACCGCGATTTATCTGCTGCTTAATGTGCTCTATTCATGGCGCCTGAAGCACGTTGTTATTCTCGATGTTTTCATTATTTCTGCGGGTTTTATGTTGCGGATTCTGGCCGGTACTCTGGGTCTTGGGATTACTCCTTCAGCCTGGCTATTGCTCTGCGGCTTGATGGTCACGCTGTTTCTCGGTTTTGCCAAGCGCCGCGCAGAGTTACTGATGCTGGAGAACAGTGGCGCCGATGGTAATCAGACCCGCCGGGTGCTGGATGACTACAGTCCGGCGATGCTGGAGCAGTTTATCGCGGTGACGGCTGCCTGCACGGTACTGTCCTACGGACTTTATACGGTGTCTCCGCAGACAACGGCACTGCATGGCAGTGACAGTCTGATCTGGACTCTGCCTTTTGTTATTTATGGCATTTTCCGTTATCTGTTCCTGCTGCATCATCAGGCCAAAGGAACGGACACGGCAAAAGATCTGCTGACGGACGGACATTTGCTCCTGACCGTGTTTTCCTGGATTGGCGTTACTTTGTGGGTGTTGTCGTGACCGCGGGTTACTTTGCCGGATGGCGTTTCCGCGCATTAATTATCTCAGTGGTTGTGGCTGTTGGTGGCTATCTTGTTATCTCACTGTATTCGGGATGGCAGGATGTTGTGGAGGCTTTCTGGAAAATCGGCCTTCCCGGAACCCTGATCGCGCTGGCACTGTCCCTGTTGAATTACGGCCTGCGTTTTATCCGCTGGCAAATGTATCTTGAATCCATGGGGCATAAGGTTGCCTGGCGCCCCAGTCTGCGTATTTATCTCAGTGGCTTTGCTTTAACCACCACTCCTGGCAAGGCCGGAGAAGCTTTTCGTGGCGTTTTGCTCAAGCAGCGCGGAGTGCCGCTGCCTGCAACGCTGGCAGCTTTTGTCAGTGAGCGGTTGTCTGATCTTATTGCCATTGTGCTGCTGACTTTGCTGGGACTGAGTCAGTACCCCCAGGCTCAGAATCTTGTGCTGATTGGCATTGTCGCAATTCTCGCCATGCTTGTGGCCCTGTCCAGCCGTCGTTTTCATTCTCTGTTGCTGAAGCGCAGCGAAACCTATAGCGGACGCTTTGAGGGTGCATTCAGGGCCGGTGTCGCTTTACTTAAAGATGCGCACAACTGTCATTCGCCATGGCTGTTATGTATTGCAACCCTGTTGAGTGTTGTAGCCTGGGGAGGCGAAGCTCTGGCCTTTTACTGGGTATTGCAATGGTTAGGCAGTGATATATCGCTGTCGTTTGCCGTCTTTATTTATGCATTGTCGGTTCTTGCCGGTGCCATCAGTTTTCTGCCTGGCGGTTTGGGGAGCGCGGAAGCCGTGATGATTTCCTTACTGGTACTTAAGGGTATGACGATGCCGGTAGCGATTGCTGCGACGGTGTTTATTCGTCTGGCAACATTATGGTTTGCCGTATTTATCGGTCTTGTTGCCCTGATCCGCAGTCGTCATGGCGAAGCTCTCCCGGATGAGAATAACGGGGAAGTGTTATGACCGGGCAATCATGGAACCGTATCCCCAGTATCCAGCCACAACAGCGACTCTGGTTGTCTTCTCGATCTGAGCTTGCGGCGGTTCTGAGTGATCAGTCTGGTGCTGCACTTGCCTACGGTAATGGTCGCAGTTATGGCGATGTTTGCCTGACGGAGGGCTCGCAGCTGATGTGCAGGGGGCTGGATCGTTTTATCCGGTTTGACAGGCAAAATGGTGTCTTATGTTGCGAAGCCGGGGTGACTCTGGCCGAGGTTCTGGCGCTTACCGCCCCGCAGGGATGGTTTTTACCCAGCACCCCCGGTACCCGTTACGCAACAGTCGGTGGTGCACTGGCTAACGATGTACATGGCAAAAACCACCATGTAGAAGGTAGCTTCGGCCACCATGTCAGGGCTTTTGAGCTTGTTCGCTCGGATGGCAGCAGACTGGAGTGCCGCCCTGATCAAAACGAAGCCTTCTTTGCTGCTACGATCGGAGGTCTGGGCCTTACCGGTCTGATCAGCTGGGTTGAATTACAGCTGATGCCTATCCGTAATGAATGGATGTGGGCGGAATCGGTCCGCTTCCGTAATCTGGACGAGTTCTGGGAGCTTAATGCGGCTGCCGAAGCTAATAGTCCTTATGCGGTCGCCTGGATTGATTGCCTGTCGAAGGGTAATAGTCAGGGACGTGGGATTCTTTTAACCGCCGATCACGCCGGAATGCGTACGGATCTCCCTGTCTTTCGTGAGAAAACCAAAAGAGTGCCTTTCGATCCACCACTTTCTCTCGTTAACCGCCTGAGTCTTACCGCTTTTAATGCTTTGTATTACCGCCAGCCAACCAAGCCTCAGGGCGGGCTGATGCATTATGTGCCTTATTTTTATCCGCTTGATGCAATTGGTGACTGGAACCGGATATATGGCCGGCGTGGTTTTTATCAGTATCAGTGCGTTATTCCGCCAGAGGCTTCTGCGACTGCAATCGCGGAGTTACTGAATGCAATTGCACGCAGCGGGCAAGGATCATTTCTGGCGGTGCTGAAAACCTTTGGCGACCGGCCGGCAGCAGGCATGCTGTCCTTTCCGCGTCCGGGAGCAACACTGGCACTGGACTTCCCCGATAAAGGTGAGCGGACATTGCGTCTGTTTACCGAACTGGATGCCATTGTGACCTCTGCTGGTGGTGCTTTGTATCCGGCAAAGGATGCGCGTATGCCTGCGTCATTGTTCCGCTCGGGATTTCCGCAATGGGAGCGGTTTTCAGAATATATCGATCCGGCTTTTTCATCTCATTTCTGGCAACGGGTTACGTTATGAACCGACTAAAACGCGTCCTGATTCTTGGGGCAACTTCGGCAATTGCCGAACAGACAGCACGGCAATTAACTGCTCAGGGAGCTTCTCTCTATTGCATTGGCCGTAACGAACAGAAACTGCAGGCGATACTGGCCGATCTTCAGGTTCGCTGTGGCGGTGATCAGAAGGTTGCAGGTATCAGCTCTGATCTGACAGACAGCAGTGGACATGAAAACCTAATCGCTGAAGCTGAGCGGGAGTTAGGAGGGCTGGATGCTGTACTTATTGCTCATGGCAGCTTGCCGGATCAGGCGGCGTGCGAGCAATCAGTCGCTCTTACGCTGCAGGAAATTGAGTTAAACGCTCTGAGTGTTATCAGCCTGCTTACCATTTTGGCAAATCGTTTCGAAAAGCAGCAGCAGGGTGTTCTGGCGGTAATCAGCTCGGTTGCCGGTGACCGGGGACGACAGAGTAATTATGTTTATGGTGCGGCGAAAGGCATGGTGACTCTGTTTATGCAGGGTTTGCGTAATCGCCTGTCTAAAAGCGGTGTCAGTGTGGTGACCATCAAACCAGGTTTTGTTGATACCCCGATGACGGCCGGCTTTGATAAAGGCGGCCCGCTCTGGGCTAAGCCGGAAACCATCGCCAGAGGGATTATTAAAAGTATGCAGAAGGGCAAGGATGAAGTTTATCTGCCCTGGTTCTGGGCTGGCATTATGCTCATCATTCGTAGCATTCCCGAACGTATTTTTAAACGGCTTTCCCTGTAATGAATAACACGCCAGTTGCGTTTTTTGACTTTGACGGGACCCTGACCCGTCGTGACACAATGCTGCCTTTCCTGCGTCAGTACGTGGGTAACTGGCGGTTTTTCTCTGATTTGTTGCTGCTCAGTCCGGTATTACTGGGTTATGTGGCGAAACTTATTCCGAATGATGTGGCGAAGCAGAAGGTTCTTAGACGCTATCTTGCTGAGCATCGTCAGGATGCTTTATATGCCGAGGGTTGTTCCTTTGCCAGGACAGGTATTCCGGCACTGCTGCGTCCGGAAGGAATGGAAAAGCTTGCATGGCATCAGGGGCAGGGACATGAATGCGTATTGGTCAGTGCATCGCTGGATATTTACCTGCGCGCGTGGACTGATTCTCAGGGAATGGGGCTTCTTTGCTCGAAACTGGCAGTAGATGCTGAGGGGTGCGTATCAGGCCGACTGGATGGAAATAACTGTTATGGGCCGGAAAAAGTAGTCCAGGTTAAAAACTGGCTGAATGGACGTACGCCGGAGCGTATTTATGCATACGGTGATACCAGTGGTGATTTGCCTTTACTGAACTTCGCTGATGAAGGTTGGTTATGGCGTGGCAAGGCGTTTATTCGCATTAAGTAGAATTCGCGGAGAAAAAAGGAAGATGAAAGCATTGGCAAAATTGCTGCCGCACCAGCATGACAAGACGCTTTTTTATTGGGCAATGCTGGCGTCTTTTATCATTGTCGCATTGCGGATTTTTGTCGCCGATTATCAGATTGATTGGGATGAGGAGCTGTATTTCCAGATTGCCAAAGGCTGGTCTGATGGTCTGGTTCCGTACCGGGATATTTTCGATCATAAGCCTCCGCTGCTATACGTTTATTATTCTCTGTTTTCCGGCTTTGGCAGCTCATTTGCTTTGCTGCGTATTCTGCAGGCGCTGCTGCTGCTTTATGCCCTGATGTACACTTGGAATCATTTTCGCGAACGTCTGAGTATCCTGTTTGTACCGGTTATGCTTGCTCTTTTTTCTGCCAAGGGACTGACCGGAACGAATTCAGAACTCATTTATATCCCCTTCATCCTGTTTGCATTTGTTTTCCTGTTACGTGGCCAATGGCTGGCTGCTTCTCTGGCTGCTGCGCTGGTTGTGGGAGTCAAATATACAGCTGCACTGGACATTCTCGGTGTTGCAGTCACCGTCTGGTTGATGCAGAAACGCTGGCAGCCGGTGCTGCTGTTTGCCGTTGTGTCTGCTTCCGTTTTTCTGCTTGTACATGCATTGCTGTACATGTACTTCAATGGTTATGGTGTTGATGTCCTGTACGAGACGATTCTGCGTAACCTGCAGCACTCGGGGGGGGAGCGGAATCTGCTGAAAGTACCGTCTAAATTCTGGACGCTGTTAGTCGTGCTTATCCTGCTCTGTGGGGTGCGCATGAAAGAAGGTAGGCCGGATATTGATGTTCGTTTTACCGCCGGCTTGTTGATATGGGCAGTGTTGTCTTTTGTGCAGTCGCAGATAACCGGGCGGGGGTATTACCATTACTTCATACCGATCTTTATTCCGCTATGTCTGCTGACTTTCAGTTTTATACATGACTTGTCTGTAACCAAGACGCGTGTCATCGGATACAGCGTCTGCATCGGGGTTATGTTGTATGCCTTATCGCTTGGCAATATGTATTATCAGAAGCACCAGTCTGATTCGTCCAGACTTTCAGCTGCCTGTGAGCTGGACACTTTTCACTACGATGGCAAAAGCCTGTTCGTATATCGCTTATGTGACGTTCAGCCGCTGAAGTACATGTTTCCGCAGTTCTATAAATCGGAGCATTTTGAAAAGGTCTCCGGTTCCGGAGGATTACAGTGGTTGAATACGGTCGAGCGTCCCGTTGTATCTGATGATGGTAAAACCGTGCAGATTTTCCCTGATGGTCTGCGGTTTGCTGAGCACTATAAGGAACAGATTGCAGCAGAAACCCTGACATCAGGTAGATAGATAACAAGGGGCTGCTTTGTGTCATTGGGCAGACTGCCACCCGCTGGTATGATGCGGCATTACTTTCTGAATTCATTGTCAGGCCCGGTCTGACCCGCGTTAAGGAATGTCATGTCTGCCGTAACCACGCTCCGCATTGCTACCCGTAAAAGCCCGCTTGCCATGTGGCAGGCCGAACATATCAAGGCCCGTCTGGAAGCGCTGCATCCGGGGCTGGTGGTCGAGCTGGTGACCTTTACCACCCAGGGCGACAAAATCCTCGATGTGCCGCTGGCCAAAATCGGCGGCAAGGGCCTGTTCGTGAAAGAACTCGAAGTCGCGATGCTCGACGGCCGTGCCGATATCGCCGTGCACTCGATGAAAGACGTGCCGATGGAATTTCCCGAAGGTCTTGAGCTGGGCATTATCTGCGAGCGCGAAAACCCGCACGATGCCTTTGTCTCCAGCACCTATAAAAGCATTGATGAGCTGCCGCAGGGCGCGGTGGTCGGTACGTCCAGCCTGCGCCGTCAGTGTCAGATTCAGCAGCAGCGTCCGGACCTTATTATCAAAAGTCTGCGCGGTAACGTGCAGACCCGTCTGAGCAAGCTCGATGCCGGTGAGTTTGATGCCATCATCCTCGCCGCCGCTGGTCTGCTGCGTATGGAAATGCACGACCGCATTGCCTCTTTTATTCCTGCCGAACAATCGCTGCCAGCCGGTGGCCAGGGTGCCCTGGGCATCGAATGGCGGGCCAATGACAGCGCCATCCATGAGCTGTTAAAACCTCTGCACGATGATAAAACCGCCGCCTGTGTGCTGGCCGAGCGTGCCCTTAACCGTCGCCTGCAGGGTGGCTGTCAGGTGCCGATTGCCGCTTACGCCGAGCTGGATGGAAATGCGCTCAGCCTGCGCGGACTGGTCGGCAGCGTGGATGGCAAAACCATGCTGCGTACGGCGCAGAGCGGACTGGCCGCAGATGCCGAAGCCATGGGAATTGCGGCGGCTGAAGACCTGTTAGCTCAGGGCGCCGGTGCTATCCTGTCCGCCGTTTACGGCCATGACGTGAAGTAATGACCGTGGCCGCTGCTGTCCCCATCGTTGTTACCCGCCCGGACGGTCAGGCGGGTGGGCTGATCGCTGAGCTGAGTGCCCGCGGTTTTCCGGTACGCCACCATCCGCTGATTAACATAGTGCCGCTGGCCGACGACGAACAGGCGGTGGCCAGTGGTTTGCGCCAGCGTATTCTGGATATTGACCACTACAGCGCGGTGATCGCCATCAGTATGAATGCCGCTGCTATTGGTCTGGATTGGCTCGACCGTTATTGGCCGCAGCCGCCACTGGGTATACATTGGTGTGCGGTTGGGCCAAGTACCGCCGAAGTACTGCAGCGGGAAGGTTTCAGTGTGCATTCACCCGTGACAACCTACGACAGCGAAGGCCTGCTGGAGCTGCCGGTGATGCAGAGCGATGTGATTGCTGGCCGTAAAGTGTTGCTCTGGCGTGGTGTCGGCGGGCGCGAAAAACTGGCGTCAGAGCTGACTGCCCGTGGTGCCGAAGTCGATTACGCGGAGCTGTATGAGCGCCGTGAAATCGCCTGGAGCGCACAGCAATGGGCCGATACGCTGGCCGGTGAGCCGGTGCTGCTGCTGAGCAGCAATCAGGCGCTGGATATTGTTGAGCAACAGGTGCCCGATCTGGCTCAGCGCGTCAGTGCCATTATGTTGCCCGGTGAACGTCTTGCCGATCTGGCCCGCAGCCGCGGTTACCGCGAAGTGCTGGTGGCTGCCAGTGCCCGTGATGAAGATATGCTGGCTTGCCTGCAGCAGTGGCAAGTGTCAGCGCAGTAATTAAAAGGGCGTCAGGGCAACCGTCCGGCAGACAATAAAAACATTAACCATTGATACAGCAAAGGATTCCGACAGTGACCACAGAACAGAAGGGAACGGATAATCAGTCTGCCGCAGACGCCCCGGTTGCCAAGCCGGTAAAGGCCAAAGCCGCTAAGGAAAAGGCTCCTGCCAGCAGCGCGCAGCGCAATGGTCCGCACCCTCTGTCATGGATCAATCTGGTACTGATGCTGGGTCTGTTTGCCCTTGCGGCCTATGCCGGCTGGCTGAGCTGGGCGCAGCAGCAGAATACCGCCGCAGAGCTGGCGGTACTGCGTGACCGGGTGGATCAGGCGCAGAACAACGCGGCTGCCCTGAGCGCCAAAGAAGCCGAGCTGCTGGCGCAGGCCAAAGCCCTGAATGAACAGTCGGCACAGCTGCAGGAACAGGTCGCACACAATACCGACCGTCTGGGCAAGCTGCCGGGCGCTGAGCGCCAGGACTGGCTGCTGGCGGAAGCCGAATACCTGCTGCGTATGGCGAATCAGCGCTTACAGCTGGAGCGCGACTGGGATGGTGCGCTGAGTATGTTGCAGGCGGCCGACAACGTCCTGACCGAAACCCGTAATCCACGTCTTAACCCGGTACGCGCCACGCTGGCAAAAGAAATGCTGGCGCTGCGTACGGCACCGGCCATCGACCTGACCGGCGCCGTATTGCGGGTACAGGCGCTGCAGGAACAGATTACTCAGTTGCCGTGGATCCCCGACCGCCTGATCGCCGATCAGCCGGTTGCAGAAACGGCCTCTGCAGCCGATGAATCCGGCAATGCTACAGATACCACCACAGACAAATGGTGGCATGGAATCACCAGCACGCTGCAGGGCGTTATCCGTATCCGTGAACGCAGTGCACCGGTAGCGGCGCCACTGACGCCGGATCAGCAGTATTACCTGCAGCAGAATATGCACCTGATGCTGGAGCAGGCGCAGGTAGCACTGCTGCGTCAGCAGGCTGACCTGTACCAGCACAGCCTTAAGCGTGTTGCCGGTTGGCTGCAGGATTACCTGATTATCGATGATGAACGTACCCGTGCCGCTCATGCTGCGCTGAAGGAGTTGCAGCAGTGGAACGTTGCCCCGGCGTTGCCGGATATCAGCCGCTCGCTGCAGCAACTGCAGAGCCTGGTTGAACAGCAGCGCCGTGGTACGGTAATGCCTGCAGCTGCGGACGCGGAGGATGCGGCATGAGGGTATGGCTGCTGTTGCTGATTATTACACTGGGGCTGGGCCTGATGATCGGCACCCTGGTAAGAATGGACACCGGCTATGTCTTGCTCAGCTGGAATAATTACACGGTGGAAACCAATATCTGGGTTTATATTGGCCTGACGCTGCTGGCCATGATCGCGATGTACGCCCTGCTGCGCTTCAGCCTGTTGTTGCTGGGCAGCGACTGGCGTTTTAACGAATGGCGCCGCCAGCGCCGTAACCAGCGTGCCCGCCGGCAGACCACTCGCGGCCTGCTGAGTCTGGCGCAGGGTCAGTGGCGCCGTGCAGAACGCTTGCTGACCCTGAGCGCCGACGATTCAGATACGCCGTTAATCAACTATCTGGCCGCTGCCCGCGCGGCTTACGAGCAGGGCAAAATGGAAGCCGCCGATGAATGGCTGAAAGCCGCCAGTCAGAGCACCAAAGGCGCCGAGCTGGCCGTTGGCCTGACCCAGGCTGAGCTGCTGAATTCGCGCGGCCAGAAAGAACAGGCGCTGGCGGTGCTGTTACGCCTGCGTCAGAAACATCCGAAACATGCTTATCTGCTGAAACTGCTGGTAAAAACCTATCTCGACCTGCAGGACTGGGTGGCGCTGCATGAGCTGCTGCCGCTGCTGCGCAAAGCCACCAAAATTCCGGCCGACAAGATCAAAGAGCTGGAAGAGAACGTTCATCTGCAATTGCTGGAACGGGCGGTGCGCGGCCATAGCCAGCGTCCGGGGCAGGGCGTGGCGGAGCTGAAGCGCCTGTATCACGATATCCCGCGCCAGCTGCGTTATTCGCTGCCGATCACCCGTCGCTATATTGAGCTGCTGATCGAGCAGAACGAAGAAACGCTGGCCGAGCATGAGCTGCGCAATGCACTGAAATACGTCTGGCACGATGAGCTGATCAGCCTGTACGGCACGCTGAAAGGCGAAGACGCCAGCCGCCAGCTGTTGTTTGCTGAGCAGCAGTTGCAGGAGCGGCCGAACGATCCACAACTGCTGCTGATTCTGGGTCGTCTGGCATTGCGCCTTAATGACCTCGACAAGGCACAGGAATACCTGCAGACCGGTCTGCGTATCAAAGGCCTGCCGGAGTTGCATGCGGAAATGGGTAAGGTGTTGCTGGCCGAAGGGAATGAGTCCCGCGCCTGTGAGCACTTTCAGCTGGCGCTGCGTTAACTGAGGACGATGCGGCCGGTCACTGACCGGCCGTTATTGTTCTGGCGTTATTCCAGCGCCAGTTGTTTACCCGCGGCGCGGCGTTCCGCCTGCCATTCACTCAGGCTTTGCGCGGCCTCGTTGCCCGGCAGGCGGGCCAGAATTTCAAAGAAATCCTCGTGCAGATTGCTCTGCAGAATCTCGTTACGCGGACGGCTGCGTACCACATACACGCTTTGTACGTTCTGATGGTCAAAGGCGCGCCATTCCTGTTCATCCTTGAGGCTGCTGTAGCGGTGGCCTTCCAGCGCTTTGATCAGCTTGCCGGTGTTCAGTGAGCCGGCACGTTCCGCGGCAGCCTTAAACTGATAGACGATGTTGTAGGCCGATGCCGCAGAGCTTGACGGATAAGCGCCGTATTTAGTCACGAAGACTTCAACAAAGGCTTTGCCTTGCGGATAGTCGTAGCGGTAAGGCACCTGCCAGCACCAGGGCACAGCCCCGATAACGCCTTCCATAATGCCGGAACCGGCCGACTTGGCCATGCCCAGGGTCAGGTTGGGTACGATGATGGTCATCTTGTCTTTCAGGCCCATCTGCTGAGCAGCATGCAGCGCCAGCGCCATATCATCACCAAACTGCACCAGCATCAGTACATCGGCACCGGAGTCGCGCGCGGCTTCCAGTGCGGTGCGCATATCACCGTCACGTGGACGCGGATAAGTTACACGCACGCCAGGGTGAGCACTGGTATCGGTGGTTTTGGTGAAGGTGCGCAGTGACTCTTCGGTCGACCAGCCCCAGCTGTAATCGGCGGTCAGATAAAACAGCTTTTTGCCCTGCAGGCTGTCATTCAGATAAGACGCCAGTGCCTTGGCCGCCATGTGCGCATTATAGGTTTCGCGGAACATGTGTTTATGCCCTTCGGCACCGGTGGTTTCGTTGGCGTAGGTCAGGGTGCCGAAATAGAGCAGATCGTGTTTGGCAGCCTGTTTACCGGCAGCAATGGCCACCGCACTGGATGAACCGCCAAACAGCATGGATACATTCTGCGCGGCGAGAGCATCGACGTTTTCGACGGCTTTATCGGGTTTAGAGGCGGAGTTGGCGGTCAGCAGTTCAACCGGGCGGCCAAGGATACCGCTGCCGGCATTGAGTTCTTCGATGGCCAGTAAAGCGCCGCGCGCCTGAGCCAGGCCCTGTTCTTTATAGCGCCCGCTGGAGGGATAGTTGAGACCGAGTTTTACGCTGTCACCGGCGGGTGCGGCCTGAATGGCCTGTGGCATGGCAAATGGCAGTGCCAGCAGCAGGCAGATGGTGGTGCGGAAGAATGCAGCGGGCATAGGGCTCTCTCCTGAAAGTCAGCCCGCTATCATCCTCCCGCATGGCATAAATGACTTTTAACCATTGGTCGGATAGACGAACGTCTGCGACATGAACGGCCGCAATCTGTGCCTGCGGCCGTTCATGTATAAGGCTACCAGCTCATTTCGCCGGTCGCGACTTTAGCGCTGATCGTCAGGCCGTCGTCTGCCGGAAGCTGAGGGTAGGCTTGCGTCATTGCTTTGATCAGGTCTGCTGAGGTGTGTGCTGTGGCCAGCTCTGCCTCAAAACGCAGGATATAGTCACGGGTAAACTGAACGGCGGAGGCTCCCTCTGGTTCCGCGCCGTGAAAATGTCCGGGTACCACCCGTTCAGGCTGCAGGGCCAGCAATCCGTTCAGGGTTGAAAGCCATTGCGCACGGGCAGCCGGCGTCTGGCTGTCGGCCATCCATACGTGCAGACCACTGTGAATAGCCACGCCGCCCAGTGCGGTTTTCAACGATGGAATCCAGATAAAAGCGCTGGGGGTGTTCATTGCTTTTATCTCTATGCTTTCGCCTTCCAGTGTCAGCTGGTTACTGGTCATTACCTTTGGCACCGTCAGCGTCTGCGGCGCTGCATCGGCGAGTATTGGGCCCCAGTAGGCGAGCTTGGCATCTTTGGTTTTAACAATATGATCCACCACGTGCTGGCTGGCCATCACTCTGGCCTGAGGGTAGGCCGCCAGAACAGGCTCAAGACCAAAATAGAAATCAGGATCACCGCCGCTGATAAAAATGGTCGTCAGAACTTTGCCACTGGCTTTGATCAGTCCGGCCAGCTTCTGGCCATTGTGCACATCAAACTGAGCATCGATCAGGATGGCTTCTTTTTCACCGCTTATCAGGGTCGAGGTGACCGGGAATACGGCCTGCTCGCCGGGATTGTAAACCTGAACGCTGAGTGCCCCCGCGTTTGTTATGTTGCTCAGCAGGGCGGTTGCCAGTGTCATAAAAGCTAAGAGTTTGTTCATGGTTGTTTCTCTGACTGGAAAGAGTGAATGGAGCCAGTCTATTGAATCAAATCAGTATCAAATACAGCATAATGGTGACTTCACTATTGCATAATCCGGACATATCTATGGATCGACTGACAGCGTTGCAGGTCTTTGTTGCGGTGGTTGAGCGGGGCAGCCTGAGTGCGGCTGCTGAATGGCTGGATATGTCCCGGGCCATGGTGTCGCGCTATCTGGCCGAGCTGGAAGAATGGATGGGAGCGCGGCTGCTGCACCGCACAACCCGACGCCAGAGCCTGACGGCAACGGGGGAAGAAGCCCTGCAGCGTGCGCGTGGCATGCTGGCTTTGGGTGAAGAGATGGCGCAGCTCGCTAACCATGAGGGCGAGGCGCCACGCGGACAATTGCGGATCACCTGCAGCTATTCACTGGCGCATGCGGTGTTGATGGATGCGGTGCATGAGTATCTGGCTCGCTGGCCGGGAACCGCGATAGAGATTCTGCAGCTGGACCGCACCGTGAATCTGGTGGAAGAAGGGATTGATCTGGCGTTGCGCATTACCAATGATCTGGACCCGAATCTGGTGGCACGCAGGCTGGGTGTCTGCCGTTCTGTGGTGTGCGCCAGTCCGGCTTATCTGCAACAACAGGGGACTCCGCAACAGGTCGCGGATCTGTCCCGCCATAACTGTCTGACCTATACCTATTTTGGCAAAAGCCTGTGGCAGTTCCGGGGAGCGGAGGGGCCAGAGTCAGTGGCGGTGAGTGGTAATCTGAGTGCCAACCAGTCGAATCTTCTGCTGCACAACACCCTGCTTGGCGGTGGTATCAGCCTGCAGCCAGTGTGGTCTGTGGCTGATTATCTTGAGCGTGGTGAGCTGGTGGCATTGCTCAGCGATTACGAGCCGGTACAGCTCGGCATTTACGCTGTGTATGCCACCCGTAAGCAGATGTCGCCGCTGCTGCGCAGTTTTCTCGATTTTCTGGTGACCAGGCTGAATGATGAGCGCTGGTCTGACCAGAAAGCCGGTTAACTGCGCCTGACGAGGCAGGAATCAGGCAACGTCTTTATGCCAGTGTACATCCATCTGCGGGAACGGAATCTCAATGCCTTCGGCATCAAAGCGCAGCTTGATGCTTTCGGTCAGCTGGAAGCGTACATCCCAGTAGTCTTCGGCTTTTACCCAGGGGCGCACGATAAAGTTCACCGAGGAATCGGCCAGCTCGGAGACGGCAATTTTATAGGCCGGATCTTTCAGCACTTTGTCATGGTCTTTGACCAGTTCTTCCAGAATGCTCTTCGCTTTTAACAGATCGGAGCCATAGCTGATGCCGATCACCATATCGATCCGGCGCGTCGCTTCTTCGGAGTAGTTGATCATGGTGTTACCGAACACATTGCCATTTGGCACGGTGACGACTTTGTTGTCCGGGGTTTTCAGACGGGTGCTGAAAATAGTGATCTTATCCACCGAGCCGGCCACGCCGCCCACTTCAACATAATCACCCAGCTTGAACGGCCGGAACACAATCAGCATTACGCCGGCAGCAAAGTGTGACAAAGAATCCTTCAGCGCCAGGCCAACGGCCAGACCGGCGGCACCGAGCAGGGCAACCAGTGAGGTGGTATCGAGCCCGAGTTGTGACAGCGCAAAAACAATAACCAGCAGCACCAGTGTGCTGTTCATCACCGTGGCCAGAAAGCTGATCAGAATCGGATCGAGGCGGGCGCGCTCAAGCGCTTTGGTGGTGGTACGGGTAACAAAGCCCGCCAGCATGCGGCCGATAATAAAAATCAGCAGCGCCAGTACTATCTGTGTACCCCAGGGCAGAATATAGGTTTCCCATAACTGCTGCGGATTAATGGTGAAGGTCCAGTTCATATAAGCTCCTGATTGGCAGGTAAGGGGATAGTTGATCGTTAGTCGCGTGGTGCATAGGCAAAGACATCGGAGTGCATATTGGCACGGGTCAGGCCCAGCGGTGCCAGCTGATCGAGGGTGCCGTACACCATATTAGGTGAGCCGCAGGCGAACATCTGTACCTGGCTCAGATCGGCAAAGTCTTCGTGAATCACCTGATAAATCCAGCCGGCGCGGCCATGCCAGCCTTCGCTCTGCTGTTCGATAATCGGGTGGTAATGAAAGTTCGCATGCTGTTGTGCCCACTGCAGGGGCAGGTTGGCCAGATAGAAGCCTTCAGCTCCACGATTGGACCAATACAGGTGAATTTCCTGCTGTGGATTCAGCGCCAGCGCGCCTTCGATCAGGGCTTTAATCTGTGAGAAACCACTGCCGGCCGCCACCATGACCAGTGGCTGATCTTTGTGCTGCTGAATAAAGAGTTTGCTGATAAAGCAATCGCCCGCCGGCAGAGTGACGCGCGCTACGACGGCGTCGCGCAGGAAGTTAATAATGCGCAGGGCGTTGTCGCTGCTGTTGGCAATATGCAGTTCGATCTTACGCGGGTCGGTGTTGTTCATGCTGCCCGGTGCGCAGGCGATGGAGAACGGCACCTGCTCTTCGTTACCCTGTTCGTCGCGCACGTGCAGCAGCAGGTACTGGCCGGGCCAGAAATCGGCGCTCTTGCCGGCCGGGGTGAGTAATTCTATGCGCCAGATATCATCGCCCAGCAGTTCCACGGCAGGAATCTGACAGGCCAGGCTGACCTGTGGCTTGTGGTTGGGGGCGTAAACATCGGCCATATATATCTCAACATCGGTCTGGGGTTGGGCGACGCAGCATAATACCTGATTGTCTTGCTCAAGTATGGTCTGACCCAGAGAGTTGCGAAAGCTGAACGCTCCGGCAAGCCTTTCCCCCTGACAGATCTGGCAGATCGCGTTTTCGCAGCTGACCGGCACGATCACGCCCTGCTGCAGCGCGGCCTCGGCGATGGTCTGATCCGGGGCACAGCGGATACGCGCCCCGGATGGCCGGAAGGTGACGGTATGGAGCGTCATAACCCCAGCTGATCCCAGATTTCGTCGACCTTATTTTTCACGTCCTGATCCATCACGATCGGCGTGCCCCATTCACGGCTGGTTTCACCCGGCCATTTGTTGGTGGCATCCAGACCCATCTTCGAGCCCAGGCCCGATACCGGCGAGGCAAAGTCGAGGTAATCAATCGGCGTGTTTTCAATCAGCGTGGTGTCACGTGCCGGGTCCATACGGGTGGTGATGGCCCAGATCACGTCTTCCCAGTTGCGGGTGTTTACGTCGTCGTCCACCACGATCACAAACTTGGTGTACATAAACTGGCGCAGGAACGACCATACGCCCATCATCACGCGCTTGGCATGACCCGGGTATTGTTTCTTCATGCTCACCACCGCCATGCGGTAGGAGCAGCCTTCCGGCGGCAGATAGAAGTCGACAATTTCCGGAAACTGCTTCTGCAGAATCGGCACAAAAACCTCGTTCAGCGCCACGCCGAGAATGGCCGGCTCATCCGGCGGCCGGCCGGTGTAGGTGCTGTGGTAAATCGGGTCTTTGCGGTGGGTAATGCGCTCGACGGTAAATACCGGGAACTCATCGACCTCGTTGTAATAGCCGGTGTGGTCACCGAATGGCCCCTCAGGTGCCATCTCGCCCGGATGAATCACCCCTTCGAGTACGATTTCGGCCGAGGCCGGTACCAGCAGATCGTTGCCGATGCTTTTTACCAGCTCGGTTTTGCTGTCGCGCAGCAGGCCGGCAAAAGCGTATTCGCTCAGGGTATCCGGCACCGGCGTGACGGCACCGAGAATGGTGGCCGGGTCGGCACCCAGCGCGACAGTCACCGGGAAGGGTTCGCCCGGATGGGCCTTCTGCCACTCAAGAAAATCCAGCGCGCCGCCACGATGGCTGAGCCAGCGCATAATCACCTTGTTTTTCGCGATCACCTGCTGACGATAAATACCTAAATTGTGGCGCTCTTTATGCGGCCCTTTGGTAATCACCAGCGGCCAGGTAATTAACGGACCGGCGTCGCCGGGCCAGCAATGCTGTACCGGAATTTTGCTCAGATCGACGTCGTCGCCTTCGAGCACCACATCCTGACAGGGCGCCTTACGCACTTCTTTCGGCCCCATCGACAGCACTTTTTTGAAGATCGGCAGTTTTTCCCAGGCGTCTTTCATGCCCTTGGGTGGCTCAGGTTCTTTTAAGAACGCCAGCAGCTGACCGATATCGCGCAGCGCTTCCACCGACTCTTCACCCATGCCCAGCGCCACCCGTTTCGGCGTGCCGAACAGATTGGCCAGAACCGGCATGTCATAACCTTTGGGATTTTCAAACAGCAGCGCCGGACCGCCGGCACGCAGCACACGGTCGGCGATTTCGGTCATTTCCAGATGCGGATCAACCGGATAACGGATGCGTTTCAGTTCGCCACGTTTTTCCAGTGATTTAATAAAGTCGCGCAGGTCGGTGTATTTCACAGGCACTTCCACAGGCTTTTCAACTGCCGGGCATCATACCAGAGATGCTCCGGATATGACCTGACCGCCCGGCTCCTTTATAATCGCCGGCCAAAACCGCAGGGGGTTTTTTATGCAGGCAAAAAATACACTGATCACCGCCGCCGTCGCAGGCTTCAGCGGCGTCGCACTGGGCGCGTTCGGAGCGCATGGTCTGAAGGGCGTACTGAGCGCTGATATGCTGACGGTGTACCAGACCGCGGTGCAGTATCACCTGATTCATGCTGTGGTTCTGCTGGCCTTATCGCTGTGGCTGCAGGTGCAGCCATCGCGCTGGCTGAGCTGGTCGGCGCGGCTGATGTTGCTGGGTCTGATTCTGTTCAGCGGCAGCCTGTATCTGCTGGCGCTGAGCGGTGTGCGGCCGCTGGGTATGATCACGCCGCTGGGCGGCGTCAGCTGGTTGCTGGGCTGGTCGGCGCTGCTGGTGGCGGCCGTTAAGCTGAAAACCCCTTCACACTCTTTGTAATTATTCAGGCAGGTTAGCGTGAGCGAACATGATGAAAATCCGGCAGCTGCGGCTGCGGAAGGCGACAAACCGGTTTACCGCCGCGGTATCAAAAGCTTTGTTATCCGTGCCGGGCGTTTAACCAAAGGCCAGGAAGGCGCTCTCGAACGGCAATGGCCGGTAATGGGCCTCGAACTGGCGCAGGGCGCGATTAATCCGGTTGAGGTATTTGGCCGTGACGGCCACGTGGTGCTGGAAATCGGTTACGGCATGGGTCAGTCGCTGGTGCAGATGGCGGCGGCCGCGCCGGAAAAAGATTTTATCGGTGTGGAAGTGCATCTGCCGGGTGTTGGTTCACTGCTGTATCTGGCGGAAGAAGCCGGTATCAGCAACCTGCGCAGTTATAAAGAAGATGCGATCGAAGTGCTGAAAATGCTTCCGGATAACAGCATCGATACCGTGCAGCTGTTTTTCCCTGATCCGTGGCACAAGAAAAAGCACCATAAGCGCCGCATTGTGCAGGCCGAATTTGCCCAGACCATCCGCCGTATTTTAAAGCCGGGTGGCGTATTCCATATGGCGACCGACTGGGAACCGTATATGGAGCATATGCTGGAAGTGATGGATGTGGCCGAAGGTTATGAAAACGTTGCCGGTAAGGGCAATTGCGTACCGCGTCCGGAGCACCGCCCGCTGACCAAGTTTGAAAACCGCGGTGAGAAGCTGGGGCATGGGGTGTGGGATTTAATGTTCCGTAAAGTTTGATCGCTAGCTGCGTTGTCATTGCTTTGTTAAAGCTCCGCTCGAAATGCTCATGTATGGCTGTATACACTGCGCTTTCTCGCGGACCTTTGCCGCGCACTGACTGCCTCGCTGACGCGATCAACATTAATCGGATAGCAGAATACTCAGGAGTAAATTATGCAGAAAAAAGATAAAGAAAAAGTATTTGGTGGTGAGTGGTCAGAAGCGCAGCTGCGTGAATTTCTGAGCGCCAACAGCTATGACGGCAGCGATGCTGATTACGTTGCTGCCATCCGCGCTTACCGTCATATGGTGCCGGAAGTGTTTGCCGAATACGTGGAACTGTTTAAAGCCGAAGGCCATAACCTGAATGCAAAAAATGCAGAAGGTGTGAGCATTCTGCAAACCATCGCCAGCCACAGCAAAGGCGAAGAATATGCTGCGGCACTGCGTGCGGCGGGTGCTGAATAAGTAATATAAGCTCAGCCTGGCTGCGGCATTTCCTGCAGTAACAGGCTGATGGCTTCGGTATTAAAACCAGTATCGCTGACGCCGGTTTCCTGTTTCAGCCGCTCGACAATTTTCTGTTCGATGGCCAGCTGTTCTTCCGGTGGCAGCTGTTCAAACTCTTCTTCGGTCAGCCCCATTTCTTTCAGCACCGCCGCGCGCATTTTTTCTGCATCGCTCATTGCCATATAGTCGCGGAATTCCTGTACGGCGCTGCTCTTGGTACCGGTTTCTGCTTCTGCCGCGGGTGACGCCTGGACGTTGGTTGCTGATGAGGAAGGCGCTGGCGCCATACTTGCGGATGATGGAGCAGATGAGGTTACAGCTGATGGTGCTGACGTTGGTGCTGTAGCTGATGGTATTGCAGAAGCTTGCGCCTGCTGTTGTACGCGCAGCAGATCGGCAAATACCGTATTGCTGTTTTTTCCTGCTTTGTATTCAGGTTGCGACTGAGGGTTGTTATTGATGTTGTGACTGATGGCGGCGAGTGCCTCCGTGCGGTTAATGTTCATACCCTGCCTCCTTTTCTGATGGTTCTGTCAGAAAGCAGTATGTATGCCATGGCAGCTGCAGGCTGCGGTTTGGCTCTGCATTGCGGCCTTAAAGGAAAAGAGCGGCAGGGGCTGTCCGCCAGAGCGGTAGCAGGCCGCCGCTTTTGTGCAGATTTTCAGTTCGTTTTTTATCCCTGCAAATGACCTATCGCCTGATACAGCGCCAGCGGTTTTTCGCTGTGTAGTTGTTGCTCGCGCATCTGTTTTAATTCTTCAATGGTGGCGCGCAGGGCTTTCAGTTTGTTGTCCATATCTTTGCTGCCGGCTTCGATTTCGTTGCGCAGGTTAAGCGGGGTGGCCCGCACCGGGTCAGGAATATCGACATACACATGGGCGTCTTTATTACTGGGCTTACGCTGCTCTTCGGCGTGATAGCGGTTAATGGCATCGGCGGCCCACTGGCGCATATTCATGCGGCGGGGCTGCAGATCATCGTAAAGGGGCGCATTCGGGCGGGGTGCACGACCCTGAATGGCGTTACCGTTGTTATTGTTGTTGTGAGTACTGTTGCTGGCATGATTACCAGCGGCGGCGGTTCCCGGCAGAGGGCCGCCGGCCTCCAGTCTGACGCCCTGGTCTGGTTCAAAGCGCAGCTGCACACGGGTCTGTTCATCGCGGCGGTTCAGCAGTTCGTTATCGAACTGAAAAAAACTCAGCGGCGACTGCAGATTAACCGTGCCCTGTTCGCTGCTCAGGGCGAGGTTGCCGCCGCTGATGGCGTATTGCGGCAGCTCGGGCGGAGTATTCAGATGCACTTCCTGCAATAACAGCGCTTCGCCGTTTTCATTCAGTGCAACACCGGAGCGGGCAATCACTCCGCGTACCTGGCCGGCGTCGTTTTTCAGCTCGTAATCGGACGCTGCAGAACCAAGAAAAAATGCGCCTAAGCCGGCTTCCGCAGCGGAGCGCAGGGTTGGCCCTTCGTCATCAAATTCCATCAGGCTGAGCTGGCTGAAGATGGTATCGTTTTCATCAATCCAGCCGTTGCCGTCGTCATCGTACTGCGCCAGATCGGCAAAACCATTGCCACTCTGCGGGCCGAACATCTCGCTGCCGTCATCGATGATGCCGTTGTTGTTTTTATCGAATACCAGATAACCGCTGCCGGCGGCGGTACGGGCGATGTTCTCGCTCTGGCCGTCGGCGTTCAGGTCGAAGCTGAAACTCTGGTCACTCAGTTCGACCGCACCGCCGTTCAGATTAATCATTAACGGGTCGATCAGGTTGAGCTGGCCCTGAAACAGGTTGGTCTGCTCGGCGCGGGTGTAACGGCTGAAATCCAGCGCCAGCATAAAATCAATCTGACGGCCGTCTTCGGTCTGTACCTGACCCAGTGCTTCAAAGACCAGCGACTCTCCGCGCTCAACCTGCAATACGCTCTGCACTTCGACCTGTACGCCAAGGCCTGCGCTGCCCGGCCGGGCATTCACGGCACTGACGATCACATTCAGCTGAGTGGTCTGCTCGGTCAGCTGTTGTGCCAGATAGGCTGAGGACGATTGCTGCTGGCTGCCATCGGCATGGGTAACACTGCTGCTGCGACTCACTGCCTGGCTGCTTTCGGTGCGTGTACTCAGCGACAACTGAATGCCGGCGCTGGCACTGCTGCCGCCGGCGGGATTGCTGCCATCATTCTCGCCATCACCTGCTGTGACACTCACCGACATAGCGTTGAGGCGGGCGCTTAATAACAGATCCTTTTGCTGAGCACTGAGTTGTATCTGCGACTGAACAATCTTCATGGCCGTTTCCTTTTGGCTGGTTATGCACAGGGTGTCGGCCGGGCTGTTGATAACATTAAGATGATTAATATATTGATGAATGTCTGTTCATAATTAACAGCGCTATCAATCAGGAAAAGGTGTGAGCTTCGCAGGCTTGACCTCTGTGCTGCTGCGCGGGATGGTAAGCGCGAAGACGATAGGAGATATCAGAGTGAACATTGGTGAAGCGGCCACTCAGGCCGGTGTATCGGCAAAGATGATCCGCCATTATGAAAGCAGTGGGCTGCTGCCTGAGGTAGCGCGTACCGCCGCGGGTTATCGTCAGTATTCGGCACAGGATGTTGAAATGCTGAGGTTTATCCGTCGTTCACGGCTGTTGGGGTTTTCGCTGCCGCAAATCGGTGAGCTGCTGGCGCTATGGGCCGATCCGCAACGTTCCGCGCGTGAGGTTAAGGCACTGGCGGGGCAGCATCTGCAGGAAGTGGAACATAAAATTCAGGAGCTGCATGCCATGCGCAGCACCTTGCAGGAGATGGTGGCCGCCTGCTCCGGCGATGACCAGTCGCACTGCGCGATTCTTGCTCAGCTGGCGGCAGACGACGGCGTTCATTCAGACGCTTGACCTTACCACCATGGTAAGGTTCACACTGCAGTCATTGCTTTCCTGACAGGACAGAACGATGACTCAATCTACTGCTATTCCCATCCCTGATGATTCTGCTGCCGTGCTGCAATTGCCGGTGATCGGCATGAGCTGTGCCTCTTGTGTGCGCCGTGTCGAACAGGCCTTACTGGCGACGCCGGGTGTCAGCGCCGCCAGCGTCAATCTGGCCAGTGAAAAAGCCGAGGTGGCTCTGGCGGCCGATGGGCAAACACAGGCGCTGCTGCAAACGGTCAAAGACTGTGGTTATGAAACCCGCACTGAGCAGTATCAGCTGTCGGTGATCGGTATGAGCTGCGCATCCTGTGTCGGCAAGGTCGAAAAAGCCCTGCTCGGTTTGCCCGGCGTGCTCAGTGCGCAGGTCAATCTGGCTGCAGAAACCGCCACGGTGGAAGTGCTGGCCGGTAATCTGGATGCGGCAGCGTTAATCAAAGCGGTCCGCACCACAGGTTACGATGCCACACCTCTGGCCGCTGAGCGTGATGACGACAACGCCCGGCGCGAACAGGAACAGCAGCAGTTACAGCGTGATTTCTGGCTGGCCGCCGGGCTGACATTGCCGGTGTTTGTGCTGGAAATGGGCGCACACATTATTCCGGGCATGCAGCAGTGGCTGGCAGAGACTCTGGGTCAGCCGCTGAACTGGGGCATCCAGTTAGTGCTCACCACGCTGGTGCTGTTTGGCCCCGGCCGGCGTTTTCTCAGTAAAGGTCTGCCGGCGTTATGGCGTCGCGCACCGGATATGAACTCGCTGGTGGCGCTGGGCAGTTTATCGGCCTGGGGCTTTTCGCTGGTGGTGACCTTTGCCGGGCAATGGCTGCCGGAAGGTACGCGCCATGTGTATTTTGAGGCAGCGGCGGTGATCGTTACCCTGATTTTGCTGGGGCGCTTACTCGAAGCGCGCGCCAAAGGCCGTACCGGCGAAGCCATCCAGCACCTGCTGGGCCTGCAGGTAAAAACTGCACGGGTCAAACGCGGAACAGAGCTGGTGGATGTCGAACTGGCGGATATTCAGGTGGGTGATGTACTGGTGGTGCGCCCCGGTGAGCGTATTGCCACCGACGGCGAGGTACTGGAAGGCGAATCCTATGTCGATGAATCCATGCTCACCGGAGAACCGTTACCGGTGGCGAAAGCACCCGGAGATGAAGTTGTGGGCGGCACGGTAAATAAAAACGGCGCGCTGACGTTCCGCGCGGCAAAAGTGGGTGGCGATACCCTGTTGTCACAGATTATCCGCATGGTCGAACAGGCGCAGGGCGCAAAGCTGCCGATTCAGGCGCTGGTCGATAAAGTCACGGCGATCTTTGTGCCGCTGGTGATGGCCATTGCCGCACTGACCTTTGTGGTCTGGCTGCTGTTCGGCCCGCAACCGGCGCTGAGTTTTGCCCTGATTAATGCCGTTGCCGTGCTGATTATTGCCTGCCCCTGCGCCATGGGGCTGGCGACGCCAACCTCCATTATGGTGGGTACCGGGCGGGCCGCGGCACTGGGTATTCTGTTCCGCCGTGGCGATGCGCTGCAGAGCCTGCGTGACAGTAAAATCGTCGCGCTGGATAAAACCGGTACCTTAACCAAAGGCCAGCCGGAGCTGACCAATCTGATCTGTCAGCCGGGGTTTGAAGAAAACAGTCTGCTGGCATTAGTCGCCGCCGCCGAACAGCATTCTGAACATCCGCTGGCTGAGGCTATTGTACGCGCTGCCAGAGAGCGTTCGCTGACACTGAGTGAGCCGCAGGAATTTACCGCGCTTCCCGGTCTGGGTATCCGTGCACTGGTCGATGGCAAGCGTGTTGAAATAGGCGCCGACCGGTTTATGCAACAGCTCGGGCTGGATTTAATGAGCGCGGAATTACGGCCTTTAGCCGCGCAGAGTGCGGCGCTGGCCGCGGCGGGTAAGAGCCCGCTGTACGCCGCCATCGACGGGCAATTAGCGGCAGTCATTGCGGTGGCTGATCCTGTTAAAGACACCACTCCTGCGGCGATTAATGCGCTGCATGCGCTGGGCTTAAAAGTCGCGATGATTACCGGCGATAACGAACGCACCGCGCAGGCGATTGCTGCGCAGCTCGGTATCGACGAGGTGGTTGCCGGAGTGATGCCGGAAGGCAAAGTAGAAGCGCTGAAAACTCTGCGCGCCCGTTACGGTGCACTGGCTTTTGTTGGTGATGGTATTAACGATGCGCCGGCACTGGCCGAAGCGGATGTCGGCTTAGCCATTGGCACGGGTACCGATATCGCCATTGAAGCGGCCGATGTGGTGCTGATGAATGGCGACCTGCGGGCGGTGCCGAATGCGCTGGCCATCAGTCAGGCGACACTGCGTAATATCCGCCAGAATCTGTTCTGGGCATTTGCCTATAACGCCCTGCTGATTCCACTGGCAGCCGGTGCGTTGTATCCGGCTTATGGTGTGCTGCTGTCGCCGATGCTGGCGGCGGGGGCAATGGCGATGTCGAGTGTGTTTGTGCTGAGTAATGCGCTGCGGCTGAAGCGTTTTAAAGCGGTGCTTGGCTGATTCAGGTTGTTGTTAAATACCTGTTGTTAAATGCATGTTGTTAAAAAACAGGTAAAGCAGGCGGATATTATTCCGCCTGCTCCAGCTGTTCGGTCAGCTCCATCCATTCCATCTCAGCTTCTTCCAGCGCACTTTTCAGTTTGCCCTGTTCCTGCAGCAACTGATTAAGCTCTGCTTTGCGCTCGGCATCGTACAGACCGGTGTCGGATAATTTTTCTTCGACCGCGCTGAGCTGGGTCTGGAATTTCTCCATCTGCTTTTCCGCTGCCTGCTGTTGCTTGCGCAGGGGAGCCAGACGCTGGCGTTTTTCGGCATCCAGACGTTTCTGCTCTTTGCGATCTGCCTGTGGCACGTTGGCCGCAGCGCTGGTTGCAGGTGTTACTGTGCCGTCGCTGCCATCGGCAGGCATCTCTTCCCGCTGTTGCAGATAGTGATGGTAATCGTCGAGGTCGCCATCAAACTCCTGCACCTTGCCGTTATCGACCAGCCAGTATTCATCGACGGTTGCTTTTAATAAGTGACGGTCGTGGCTGACGATTAAAATCGCACCGGGGAAATTCTGCAGCGCCAGCGTTAAGGCTTCGCGCATTTCGATATCCAGATGGTTGGTCGGCTCATCCAGAATCAGCAGGTTGGGCTTCATCCAGGCGACACAGGCCAGCGCCATGCGGGCTTTTTCGCCACCGGAAAAGGGTTCGATAATTTCCAGCGCTTTATCACCATGAAAACCAAAACCGCCGAGGAAATTACGGATTTCCTGATCGGATGCTTTCGGTTTTAAACGCTGCAATATCAGCGCGCCGGAGGCTTTTACATCCAGCGATTCCAGCTGGTGCTGAGCGTAGTAACCAATGCGCAGATGTTCGCCTTCGGAGCGTTCACCGCTAAGCATGGCAATTTCGTTGCACAGGGTTTTCAGCAGCGTTGATTTACCCGCGCCGTTAGGGCCGAGCAGACCAACGCGATGGCCCGGTACAATCGACAGGCGCACATCGGGCAGAATGGTTTTGCCGGCATAACCCAGCGCGGCATGATCAATGGCCAGCAGTGGCGCTGACATTTTTTCGTAGCACGGAAATTCAAAGCGGAAAGGTGAATCCACATGCGCCGGCGCGATCAGCTCCATGCGTTGCAATTCTTTTAAGCGGCTCTGTGCCTGTTTGGCTTTACTGGCCTTGGCGCGGAAGCGGGCAACGAACTGTTCGATCTCGGCCACTCGCACCTGTTGTTTTTCAAACAGCGTTTGCTGTTGTGCGAGTTTTTCCGCACGGATACGCTCGTAAGCGCTGTAATTGCCCGGATAGAGCGTCAGCGCCTGTTGATGCAGGTGAACAATATTGTTGGCAACACCGTCGATAAAATCGCGGTCATGGGAAATAAATAACAGTGTGCCGGGATAATTTTTCAGCCACTGCTCAAGCCACAAGGTTGCTTCGAGATCCAGGTGGTTGGTTGGTTCATCGAGCAGCAGTAAATCGGACGGCATCATCAGCGCCTGCGCCAGATTCAGGCGGATACGCCAGCCACCGGAAAAGCTTTTAACCGGGCGCTGTAATTCTTCTTTGCTGAAGCCCAGACCGTGCAGCAGTTGCTCGGCTTTTACCGGCACGCTGTAGCCCTGATGCTGATCCATCTGATCCAGCCAGTGGGTCAGGTCGTTATCATTCTGGGCGTTGGCAATGCCGTGCTCGATGCGGCGGTAAATGGCATCGCCATCCATCGCGTAATCCAGCGCACTGCGCTCGCTGGCTTCCACTTCCTGCCTCATATGGGCAATGCGCCACTTTGGCGGAATGTACAGATCGCCACCGTCCACCTGCAGTTCACCGTTCAGCAGCGCAAATAAACTCGACTTACCGGCCCCGTTCGGACCGATCAGTGCCATTTTCTGCCCATCGTGAATACGCAGCTGACAGTCTTTGAGCAGAGTTTGCGTTCCGCGCTGCAGGGAAACCTGATTAAATTCGATCATAACTTGGCTAATTAAAGGTGACGGCAATGGCGGCGCAGTTTGCCACAGAAAGCGGTGATAACCCACTGTGGGAGTTCGCCCTGACATTTTATGCACGCCCCGGAGTACAGCAGACGTTGCTGAGCCTGCAGAACGATGCCGGTATGGATGTATTGTTGCTGCTGACGGCGTTGTGGCTGGGTAAGCAGCAATGTTTGTTACCAGACAGTTTGGCGGAAGCCGGTGACTACTTTCGTTGGCGTGAGCAGGTGATTCTGCCAATAAGGCAGGCACGTTCACACTTAAATGCCGAACCGCTGCGTTCGCAGCAGGCTGTATTACGTAAGCAATTACTGCAAAGTGAATTACAGGCAGAGCAGGAAGGTATACGGCTGATATTCACCTGGCTGCAACAGCAGGCACTGACAGAGCAGGCAGATTGCAGTGCAGTTAACCTGACGTTACTGCAGAACATCACGATGGCCGATAACGGTTCAGTGACGGCACAAAAAAAAGAGGCCAGTGGGCCTCTTTTACAACAGCTGTTATTACTGGCGAAGTAACTTCGCCAGGTAATGACAATGCAGCAGCTTAGTTATTACCAAACAGGCTGGACTTGTCGCTGTCTTCAGCCGGAGTTTCAGTAGCAGGAGTTTCGGCTACTGGTGCTGCCGGCGCTTCTGTTACAGGAGCTTCAACTTTTGCGTTTTCAACGACTGGTGTTTCAGCTGTCTGTTTCTCAACAACAGGAGCTGAAACCGCCGGTGCTTCAACCTTTGCAGCTTCAACGGCAACGTCTTTCACTTCTGCTTCAGCAGCGGCGACAGGAGCTGCTGGTTTAGCGGCTGGCTTTTTCGCAGCTGGTTTTTTAGCTGCAGGCTTGGCGGCCGCTTTCTTAACCGCTGGTTTGGCTGCTGCAGGTTTAGCAGCGGCTTTGGTTGCAGGTTTTGCAGCAGTTGCTTTCTTGGCGGCAGGTTTGGCAGCGGCTTTCTTAGCCGGAGCTTTTTTGGCAGTCGCTGGTTTTTCGGCAGCAGCAGGAGCAGCTGGCTGAGCAGCAACGGCTTTTTTCACGGCAGGCTTACGGGCAACGGCTTTCTTTTTGGCCGGTGCTTTGGTTGCCAGTTTAGCCTGAGCTTTTTCAAAATCAGCGATGACTTTGTCCAGTGCCGCGCGAGATTTTGCTTCCAGAGTCAGAGCTGCCATTGCAGCTTTGGCAGCAACTGCAGCTTCTTTTGCTGCAGCCGCTTCGGTTTTAGCTGCTTCAACACGGCTACGGGCGGTTTCCAGCTGGCGAACACCGGCAGGGGTTTTCTTGGCTTTTACTTTGTCGGCAACGGTTTTGCGTGCGGCATTGGCTTTGGCCAGTTTTTCATTGGCTTTGGCCTGAGTGGCAGTTGCTTTGGCAACGGCTTTCTCTGCATCGCTCAGCTCTTTGGCACGGGCAGTAGCCAGTTTGGCCTGCAGTGCTGCGATATCTTTTTCCAGTTGCTGTATTGCACTCAGAGCAGTTGCTTTAGCAACGACTTTTTTAACCGCCGCTTTTTTCGCTACCGGCTTCTTCGCTACAACTTTTTTGGCAACAGGTTTTTTTGCTACTGCTTTCTTAACAACAGCTTTAGCAACTGTTTTTACAGCGGCTTTTGCTTTGGGTTGAGCGGTTTTTTTTGCAGGTGCTTTTTTGCGGGCGGCCATGTGCAATTCCTCATTCGGGTTTGATCGTCGGGGCATTATACGAAATGAATTAAAATCATCTATTTATTTTAGGTGAATTTATTTGTCTTTTTCGCTCTTGGGACGAATATTTTCAATGGTATTACTCAACCATTGCAGCAAAGGCTGCCATTCTTTTTCGTCTTTTGAATCCTGCTGATCGAAATCAATCAGACCTAATCCATGCTCACTGGCACGGACATAGAACTGAGTATCGCGTAGTGCGGCGATAAAAGGAATTTGCAGGCTGTTAAGGAAGCGTTCGAGCTTGGCATAAATCAGCGTGTTTTTACGCACCCGGTTAGCGACCACAGCGATGGGCTTCGGATTAATCCGATAAGCCCGGGAAAGGAGTACGTCACGGATAAAACCGGTGGCAGCACGGATGTCGATGGCGGAAGGAATCACCGGAATAACAATCAGGTCAGCCTGCTGAATAAGATCGGATAATTCGTTACCGGCAAGGCCAGCAGGAGTATCGAGAATCACACGGCTGGTGTTGGCCGGAACACGCAGGCTCCAGACCCGTGTCGATGCACTGGGTACGTGGCGCTGAAAAGCCGGCACTCCACTGATTTTTGGCAGATGCTGGTCGCGTGCCTGTAACCAGTCCATAGATGATCCCTGGGGGTCATAGTCAATCAGCGCCGTGACTTCACCCTGCCGGGAAAAGTAACTGGCCAGATTGGTTGCCATGGTGGTTTTGCCACAGCCGCCTTTGGCGTTCGCAATCATTATGCGAACAGGAGCCGCGCGACTGACAACCCGGACCGTTGCCGGAGCATCTTGTGGCGTTAGCGTTTCTGTCACTTAAATATCCCTGTTTCCCCTGGGCCTGATGTAATGAATGTCAACAGACTCCGGGTATACCTATAATTATTACGGGCGCTTTTTGCCCAGCGCATTTGTAGCATAGGTTATAATCTCTGGCCGTGGAATGAATCACAAGGATGATCAAATGAAAAGCAAAATAGCTTTTATGCTGTTTATTCTGGGGTTGGCGGTTGCGGCGCCTTACTTTATTAATGGCCCGGATGGCAAACCACTGATGTCGCTCGATGATAAACAAGAGCTGCTGTCCACCGAAGATACACGGCAAACTTACTATAAATGGCAGGATAAGAACGGTGTCTGGCACTTTGGCGATGAGGTTCCAGAAGGGGTCACCGCGCAGGCGGTTGATATTGATACCGCTGCCAATGTTATTCAGAGTGTCAGGCTGCCCCAGATGGACGGCGAAGACGGCAGCGCAGACAAGAAACAGACACAGGAGCCAGCTGCGCCACTGCCCGGGCTGCCGATGACGGTGAATCCGGCGAATATTCCCAAACTGCTGGACGATGCCAAGGGCGTGCAGGCATTGGTGGATCAGCATAAAAAAGAGATTGATCAGGCGCGCTGAGCGCCTGCTTCTGACAGGTACTGAGCGACTCTAGCGCAGAAAATACAGCAGGCCATTTGAGCCTGCTGCCAGCCATTCGTTGTTGTGAAAGGCAACGTCTTCGACCAGAACATTATTGCTTACCCAGGTATCCCTCGGGCTTGCACGCCAGATCTGGCTGCGCGTGCCATCGGCGGTGTTCCACAGCTCGATCTGACCGGAGCTGTTACCGGTTAACAGTTGGCTGTTATTGGCGGAAAAGCGTGCGGCACTGTAATGGCCACGGGTGCGATCAATCTGTTGTAATAAACGCCCGGAAGCAACATCCCAGATTTTGCCGCTTTCATTTAATGCCGAAGTAAACAGCAGGCGTCCGTCGGCAGAAAGCTGAGCGGTTTTTACCTGATTATTGTGTTTGAGCTGATGCAGTAATTTACCGTTTTCCAGATTCCAGATACGGGCGTTCAGGTCGTCGCTGGCGCTGGCGGCGAGCAGGCTGTTATCGCTGACGCTGACATCGTAAACCGTACCATCATGCGCGAGACGCAAACGAATACCACCATTCTTAATATCAAACAGTGTGGCGGTGTAATCGGCCATCGCCAGCAGTGCGTAGCTGCCGTTACTGGTCAGGGCGATGTCCTGAATATCGCCGGGTGAATTCCAGAACCACACAGCCTCACCACTGTCGCGTGCCCAGAGAACGATGGTGCGGTTGTCGGTGGTGGCAACAAAGTTACCTTCCGGAGAAAACGCACTGCTGGTGATACTGCTGTAGTCATCGGCTTTGTGATTCCAGTCGATCAGGCGCTCTGGCGGGCTGATACTCCACAGACTGCCACCATGATGCAGGCTGCCCACCATCAGTTCATTACCGTTGGCTGAAAAACGCATGGAATAGGCACCCTGACGCGCAACTTCACGGATATCGGCGGGCGCTTTACCACCGTCGCAGGCGCTCAGGAGCAGGGTCAGAGAAAGAAGTAAGGCAGAAGACAAATGCCGCACACGCAGAATCATGGCAAACCCGTTGCAGATAAATTCTGTATCAGTGTAGTTCGTCTGGTGGGATATTGTGCGGCTCCCGCCGTGCGCGGGAACCAGAGAGCAAAAGCAGGAAGAGTTATTCGGTCACGAGTTCGCGGTGAATGGTGTGCAGGCGTTCGATTAACTGGTCTTCCAGTTCAAAACGCTCTTCCAGAATTTCACCGATTGCTGATAAATCTTTTGGCAGCTGCGCCAGTTCTTCAAAGGTGCAGTGCTGGTCGTAGGTGTCATTAAAATCGACACAGCGTCCGGTCAGTTCGTCGAGTTTGGGAACCAGTGTGGAAGCCAGTTCCAGGCCGCCATCGTCATATTCTTTGGCTTCGTTGATCAGTTGCTCGTAAATTTCAAAATGACCGGCGGAGCAGTAATCCATCATGCTCTGGCAGAAGCGCTGAATGCCCGGCCCCAGCGGTTGTTCTGCTGACAGCGGTTTGCTGGCAGACAGATTGCAGAATAAAACGATCAGTTCCTGACGACCGCTGAGCCAGCCATCAATCAGTTTATGAACGCCGCCCCAGCGTTCCTGTGCAGTTTTGCAACCTTCCAGCATGTTCTTCTCCTTGGCGACCCTGCTTTGGTGTTCCGGGTCGCAGCATTATTGTTCTGAGGGTATGCAGACACTATAGGCCGGTCAAAAAGGGCGAAGCAAGCAGCTTTTTTCTGTTTTCCGCCTTGTGAAATCAAGGTTTTCTGCTTGCTCTTCAGTGTTCCGCTCAGCGCTGACGTGGCCAGACGCGGAACAGGGCAAAAGCAGCGGCAAGGGCATAACCCAGGAACCAGAGACGCGTCCATTCCGGCATGCTCAGACCAACAAAGCTCCAGGATACATCGGCGCAGTTACCGTTACCGCGCAGCATGACACCGATAAGCTCGCTCAGCGGCAGTGTTTCGATCAGGTAATCGAATCCCGGACCACAGGCCGGAACATCTTCCGGTGGCAGATTCTGCAGCCAGACATGGTGATCGGCGACCCAGACACCACCGATGGCTGACAACAACGTGAATATTAACGCGATACGCAACGCCCAGCTGGCAGGTTTATCGCCCCGCTGGCGCGCGATAAATGCGGCCAGAAAACCCAGCCCGATGGCGAGTGTTGCCAGTCGCTGTACCATGCACAGCGGGCAGGGCTCAAGATAGAGTGCGTATTCAAAGTAGTAAGCGGCTGCGAGCAGCGCAGCGCAGGACAGAAAGCCGGCCAGATAGCCGTGATGTAATGACAGTGATTTCAGAAATGTTTTCATAAAAATTCCACGATCCGGCGCTTCTCGCCTGGTTTGGTTGAAGTCTAACACAGCCACAATCCGGAGGATCTGGTCTAAGATCAATAGGGCGGCAGCCGAGGCGGCCGGGTCAGGCGCTGTTAAATCCGTATTAACGGGCTCAAATTAGTCAGGAGGAGTGGCGGTATGTTCCGCAGGTTTTGGAAGTTAATGTCAGCAACGGGACTGATGCTGGGGCTGCTGATGACAACGGCAGGTATAAGCCGGGTTGTTCAGGCAGAGGAGGAAACGGCGGTAGCAAATCAGACCAAGTATATTCATCTGGAACCGGCGTTTGTGGTGAATTATGGCAGCACCGGGCGGATGAAATATCTGCGTACCGAAATCGCGCTGAAGGTCTCCGGTAATGAGGCGGCAGCGGCTGTCAGCCAACATAAACCATATATCCGCAATAACCTGGTGATGCTGCTGAGTGCGCAGGAATCAGAAACCATGAACAGCTCGCAGGGGCGTGAGTCATTGCGTAAAGTTGCACTGGATGAAGTACGGGCACTGATGGTGCAGCTGGAAGGTTCGCCACTGATCGACGATTTATATTTCAGTAATTTCGTTGTTCAGAATTAAAGATACAGAATTAAGAGCACAGAATTAACGGTGCGGAATTCACCGTGAAAATTAAAAAGGGAGGCAGTGCCTCCCTTTTTATTGCCTGCCGCTCCGCTCAGCGCTGCAGATAATGCGCTAAATATTCGGCAAATGGCAGATTGTCTGACTGCTCCAGTTCTTCCTGTGCCGCCAGCGAATCGCGCGCCATTTGCTGCCATTGCTGGTAGACCTGCGGGCCAAGGTTTTCGCTCAGGGTTTTGCGGTGACGTTCGGCCTGCTGCAGGGTCAGCTCGGCAAACTCCAGACCGCTTTCCTGCAACTGCAGCAGCACCTGCGCAGACGGCGTCAGGCGGCTGTCGGCCAGCTTAAGACGCTGTTGTCCGAGGGTGTCGATATGGAAAGTTTCACCGCTGGCGCGGTCCATCATGATGGCCAGCTCTTTCATCTCGTCGAGTATGGTCATGCCCCATTGCTGCAGGCTGATATCGCTGCCGCCCTGTTCCAGCATCAGGCCCGGACGACGGCCTTCCATCACGGTTTTCTGCTGGTTGCGTTTGATGCGCCAGTATTCGTCTTCGTCGATATCCGGGCTTGGCTGCAGCAGACACCAGGTCAGGAACAGATCCATAAACTGCATCTGCGGCACGTCGATACCCAGCGGCATAAAAGGGTTCACATCGGTGCAGCGCACTTCAATATATTCGACGCCGTATTTATCCAGCGCCTGCAGCGGTTTTTCACCATTGCGGGCAACGCGTTTGGGACGGATATCGCTGTAGTATTCATTTTCGATCTGCAGCAGATTGGTGTTCAGCTGCTTGTAGTGGCCGTGCTCGTCCTGCAGACCAATCTCTTCGTAGGACTGAACCGGCGCGCTGATCGCTTTGCCAAGGGTTTTGATATAGCTGTCGACGGTGTTGTGACACACCATCAGATCAGACTGGGCGTTGTTCTGATAACCCAGGTCGCTCATGCGCAACGACGTTGCATAAGGCGCATACAGGCTGTGCTCATTGAGGCGGTCGAGCTTGTGATCACGGCCGGCGAGGAAGCTGGCGCACACTGCTGGCGAGGCGCCGAACAGGTACATCAGCAGCCACGAATAGCGGCGGAAATTACGGATCAGACCAAAATAACGCGCCGAAATATAGCTTTGCGGGCTGTATTGATCGCCGCGTTCATCGTTGGCCTGCAGCAGCGGCCAGATTTCCGCCGGCAGCGAGAAATTGTAGTGAATACCGGAAATGGTCTGCATGGTACGGCCATAACGGTGCCACAAACCATGACGGTAAACATGCTTGAGCTGGCCGAGGTTAGAACTGCCGTAATGGGCAATCGGAATGCTCATCTCACCCTGCAGAATACAGGGCATGGAGCTTGGCCAGATCAGCTCACCATCCAGCTGTTTGTACGCGTAGCGGTGAGCAATACTCAGATAGGCATGGGCCTCGTGAGCGCTTTCGAAAACCGGCGTAATAAATTCCAGCAGGGCTTCGGAGTAGTCGGTGGTGATACTTGGGTGGGTCAGTGCCGAGCCCAGCCCTTTCGGATGCGGTTTCTGGCTGATGATGCCCTGAGGTGAGCAGCGTAAGCCTTCTTTTTCGATACCACGCTGTAAACGTGCCAGCAGTGCCAGATGTTGCGGTTCGCTGAACAGATTCAGGGCTTGTTGATAATTAGCCAAAGTCGCCTCGGGGCAGAAACACAGATCGCCGGATTATAGGGGGAAATTGCTGGCGGACGATACCTCCCAACGGTAAGGCTGGTGGTATTCATTGTTGCCTGCAAGAGAATGCCTGGCTCCCGCAGCATCTCTGTGGGGAACCAGTGTCATGCTGGTGAAGGTTATTTCTTTGCTTTGGCAAACGCGGCGGCTAAGGCTCCGGCCATCGCGCCCTGAGCCTGGGCTTTATCACCAAAGCTGTTGCGGTTTGGCGCACCGTTCGCCCGCTGGCCATTGCGCTGCGGTTTTTCGCCGGGTGTGCGTTCGTTGGCGCGGTCATTGGCATCGTCGCTCATACGCATCGACAGGCCGATACGCTTACGCGCGACATCCACTTCCATCACTTTAACCTTGACGATATCGCCGGCTTTCACCACATCACGCGGGTCTTTGACGAAGGTGTCGGACAGTGCGGAAATGTGTACCAGACCATCCTGATGCACGCCGATATCGACGAAAGCACCGAAGGCGGCGACGTTGGTGATTACCCCTTCGAGTACCATGTTTGGCTTCAGATCTCTGATCTCTTCCACGCCTTCCTGATATTGCGCGAATCTGAACTCCGGACGCGGATCGCGGCCCGGCTTCTGCAGTTCATTGAGAATGTCCTTAACGGTAATTTCGCCGACTTTATCGTCGGTAAACTGCGCGGCATTAACCGACTTCAGCAGCGCGCCATCGCCGATCAGACTGGCTACATCGCGCGAGAACTGGTGCGCGATTTTCTCCACCACCGGGTAAGATTCCGGGTGTACGGCCGAGGCATCCAGCGGGTTGCTGCCGTTCATAATGCGCAGGAAACCGGCGGCCAGTTCGAAGGTTTTACCGCCCAGACGTGGTACGTTGAGCAGATCGGCGCGGCTGTTAAAGGCACCGTTGGCATCGCGGAAGGCAACAATATTGTTCGCCAGAGTGCTGTTCAGACCGGAAACACGGGTCAGTAGTGGTGCTGAGGCGGTGTTCAGATCAACGCCGACCGAGTTTACGCAGTCTTCGATCACCGCATCCAGCGTGCGTGCCAGCTGGCTCTGATTCACATCGTGCTGATACTGGCCGACACCAATGGATTTTGGTTCGATTTTCACCAGCTCGGCCAGCGGGTCCTGCAGACGGCGGGCAATGGACACCGCACCGCGGATGGTTACGTCGAGATCCGGAAATTCTTTCGCCGCCAGCTCAGACGCAGAGTAAACGGAAGCGCCGGCCTCGTTCACCATCACTTTCTGTACCTGAGTGGCTTTGAATTTCTTCAGCATATTGCCGACGAATTTATCGGTCTCGCGGCTGGCGGTACCGTTACCGATGGCGATCAGTTCAACATTGTGTTTGCTGATTAAGGCCATCAGCACGGCTTCGGACTCAGCGATACGGTTTTGTGGTGGTGTCGGGAAGATCGCACAGTGATCGACCACTTTACCGGTGGCATCGACCACCGCGACTTTCACCCCGGTACGCAAACCCGGATCGAGGCCGATGGTGGCTTTCGGGCCAGCCGGAGCGGCCAGCAGCAGGTCTTTCAAGTTATCGGCAAACACTTTAATCGCCGCTTCTTCGGCGCTTTCGCGCAGGTTGCCCATCAGCTCGGTTTCGAGGTGAGTGAGCAGTTTGATGCGCCAGGTCCATTTCACCACTTCGGCCAGCCAGCGGTCTGCGGCGCGGCCCTGTTGTTCGATATTAAAATGCGAGGCGATCATGCCTTCGCACGGGCTTGGCGTCAGTTTGTCGGAGGGGTCACCGGTGACCAGCGAGAAACTCAATATGCCTTCGTTACGGCCACGCAGAATGGCGAGTGCACGGTGGCTGGGCACGCCTTTCAGCGCTTCATCATGTTCGAAATAATCAGCAAATTTGGCCCCCGCACCTTCCTGACCAGGCACAACACGCACCGACAGGGTGGCTTCCTGCTGCATAAAGGTACGCAGCTTGGCCAGCAGGTTGGCGTCTTCGGCGAAGCGCTCCATCAGAATGTACTTGGCACCGTCGAGGGCCGCTTTGGTATCGGCCACGCCCTGTTCAGCGTTGAGGAATCCGGCGGCTTCGGCTTCCGGGTCAAGCGCCGGGTTATCCAGCAGCGCTTCGGCCAGTGGCTGCAGACCGGCCTCGATGGCGATCTGGCCTTTGGTGCGGCGTTTGGTTTTGTACGGCAGGTACAGGTCTTCGAGGCGGGTTTTGGTGTCGGCGCTTAATATATCGCGCTTCAGCTCGTCGCTCAGTTTGCCCTGTTCTTCGATGCTTTTCAGGATCGAGGCGCGGCGGTCTTCCATCTCGCGCAGATAACGCAGACGCTCTTCCAGCGTACGCAGCTGAGTGTCATCCAGCGAGCCGGTGACTTCTTTACGGTATCGGGAAATAAAGGGCACCGTTGCACCTTCATCCAGCAGCGCGACAGCGGCTGCAACCTGTTGTGGGCGGATGCCCAGTTCTTCAGCAATACGGGAACCGATGGATTCGTGACTCATAACACTCTCAGGGGAAACGATAAAACCGGGGGGAGTATAACGGACTTGTGGGCCGGGCTCATGTGCTGAGCCCGGCAAAAAGTATGACTTACTTCTTGGCTTTGGTGATGTCGCGGTCGTAATTCAGACGTTTGGCGGCATCGAGGGTCAGCATCTGCATAAAAGCTTTGGTTTCGGCATCGGAGCCAACCGGTGCACCGCCGCTGCCATTGCCACCAAAGACGTTGGTTGGCACCTGACGTTTGGCAAAGGCTTCGGCCCAGAGTTTCTGGATTTCAACTTCGGCCTGCAGTTTCTGCGCGAGGGCGTTATCGGCCTGCAGAATCACTTTCTTCTGATAGGCTTCAGCGTCGGCCAGCGTGCGTTGGGTTTCGGCTTCGATGCGCGCTTTCTCCAGTTCGATTTGGGCGGTTTCTTTGGCAATTTCAGCCTGTTCTTTCAGCTTTTCGGCACCGGTAATCGCCAGCTGTTTTTCGGTCTCGGCTTCGGTGGTGTGCTGAATCTGCTCCACTTTGGCTTTGGCCTGACGCTCGGCCACTTCACGCTCACCTTTGGCGATCGCCAGCAGGCGCTGTTCTTCTTCCTGAATCCGTTGTTCACGGGCAATCGCACGGTCGGCGGATGCTTTCTGCTTCAGCTGCATACGTTCAACGAATTTCTTGTTAGGGCGCATATCGGTGACGCGGGCATCCAGTACGGTAATGCCGAAGTTGGTGAACTTCTGCACTTTGCGCTTTGGAATGCCGTTGTCGTCGACTTGTTTCATAACCACAAATTCGATTTTGGTTTCGTCGCCGTAATCCTGTTGCTCTTCGCCCAGAGCGGCATTGGCAGAGGATTTTTGTTTACGGTTGCTGCGGCTGAGCTGCTCTTCCCGTTTGACGATGTAAATCCCGTTAGCCATCTGATTTTCAAACTCAGAGTTAAAGCCGGAACGGCCACCGGAATAATATTCTTCGGCACCCATCAGCGATGCGGTGGACTGCAGCGTTTCTTTAAAGGCCGGAATCAGCGCGGTGCGCAGCAGATTTTCCGGAGAACGGTATTCGTGGGCGAGTTTCAGGAAATGCTCCTGATCCTGCGGGATGGAAAAACGCACGGTGGCTTCGGCATCAGCATCCACCTGATCAAGGAACATAATGTTCAGTGGTGGCAGCAGTGCGCTGGCGAAGGCATCGTCACGCTCGGCTGTCAGTTCTTCACGTTTACCGACAACAGCCTGTACCGTCATCGATCGTTTCCAGGCGTTATAGCGGCCGAACAGGTAGGTGTTGTAGCCGACGTCTGAGACTACTTTTTCTTCACCGGTGATGGTACGTACGTGGTAGACAAAACCCGGCTCAGCGTAGAAAAACACCTGATTGAACATGCCAAACGCAAAAGAAATAACCGCAGCAATCACCAGCGACGGCGCAACCTGCTGGGGAATATCGTAAGTGATGGAATCAAGACGACTGCTGATATCTTCAGCAGCCACGCCCTGAGATTCCAGCTCACTGCGCATACGCTCAACTTTCATGTGCTGGGCGGCACGGAAAAAACCCAATGCGATAATAGCGGCGATACAGAGTATGCCAGTAAGAATGCCCCAGAAGGCCATAACAGTTCCTTGTTTTCAGAGTTGTCAGAATTTTGGAAAGCGGAGTCTAACGGCGGATGCCTGTCAGCTCAATGCGCAGAAGATGCAGTTGTGACGCTTGTCAAAAGCAATAAAAAACGGGAGCCGAGGCTCCCGTTTGGTTTGATCATCCGGCTGTTCGGATTAATACCAGAGCTGGTAGTTAAAGCTGTCCGGGCCGCCATTATCCGGTGAGCAGGCCATCAGGGTGTAGCTGCCATTTTCGGAAGTGATATTGTGCGAAACAGGCCAGCAAATTTCCGCTTCGCCTTCTTTTTCCAGCACAATCGCACCGTGCTGGGCCGTGACGTTAATGGAAGCGGTGGCGCCTTCATCCAGCAGGGCAACGGTAGCCGCTACCTGTTGCGGGCGGATGCCCAGTTCTTCGGCAAGGCGTAATCCAATGGTGTCGTGACTCATAACAATCCTGGTGAATCAGAAAAACAGAGGCGGGAGTATAACGAAAAATGCCCTGACGGGGGCCGGGGCATTAATGTGACTTAGAGTGGGTTCTGCTTAGCGCGCCGGAATCAGTATGCGTTGTACCAGATCTCCAGCTCTATCTGATTCTCAACAGAGGCATTGCTGGTTGAACACGCCATGTACCAGTAGGCTCCGGTGTTATCCCCATAAACCCGATCAATCGGGTCGCAGCGGCGTTCATAGTCGCCGTGTTCAAGTGTGATGTAGTCGGCGTCAATGATATTGAAGGTGTATGTTGTCGCTTCTGTACCCACCGGGATGTCCTCCATATTGCCGGGGTCACAAATTTCTTCGCTCACCGGATCACGGTACACCAGGGTGTCCTGAGTTGGCTGATTCGTGTCTGATTGCGAGAACATCAGCCGTTTACATTTTCCGCTGATGGCATCGAACACTTTCAGATTACGGAAGGTCATGTTGCTGGCGAGGTTGTCTTTGAAGTCTGGAATCAGGGCTGACACGTCATCACCACTATCGACGATCAGGGCACCATTAAAGGCCGATTGCACGGTGTAGGTGGTGTTGAACGCATCGTTTGCTCCGTCTGTTCCGGTGACGCTGAGGCTGGTTCCGGAAGCCGACCAGCTGGTAAAGGTACCACTATTCGATAGGTCGTTGCCTGAGTTCACATACTGATAGCCGCCACCCTGTTGATCGTTGTTGAAGGTGAGGTTGGCATAGCTGTCGCCACTGTTGTGAATGTTGCGGTAGCTGGCGGCAATCAGTGCGGGTGACAGTGTCGTGATCTGGCGTTCAAAACGCACAAACGCGTCGGTCATGCAGGTGGCTTGTATCATGTAAGCCGATGATTTTCGGATGCTGCAGCGATCGGCAACGGTGTCGCCGTCGCGGATGATGATGGTGCTGCCGGACAGTTCCCAGCGGTAGCTCGAGCTCTGAGAAGAGCAGTTTCGCTGCGCTGATTGTACGCTGGCAGCGATAAACTCGTCGTTGTCACTGCAATTCACAAAGCGGGTGGAACTCAGTTCACCGCTCGAATTGAAGGTAATCAGAGAAGATATCTCTCCGCCTGCACTACGTTCTGCCCAGTTACCAACCAGCTGTAGCGAAGAGGCATCCATGCCTTGCAGCGTCAGTTCAAAGTGGTCAAGAGCATCAGCTTCATCGACCAGCTCAATCGCTGTGCCCTGGTCCGATAGTTCGGAGACCAGATCATCGGTAAAGGTGGGGGATGTGATATCCAGACCGCTTAAGTCGGCTTCAATGGCGGGGCTAAGCTCGATGCCGTTGTCCGGGTCTTTATCAATATCCATGGACTGCAGCATGACCACCAGATTTTTAACGGTCTGATTATCGGTATCGGTTACACCCACTAATTCCAGTGGCGTAATGATGTTCTTGCTGGGTGTCATCGTAACTGTGCCGATAACTAACCCGAGATAAGAAAAGGTTATGGTTTCCCCTTCGGCGTACTCAAAGGTGCCGAGAATATCTGTGCTACCTGAATAAGACGGGGATGAGTAGCTGAGGTTATTAACGGCAGAGTCGAGAAAGGCGCCGACCAACACCTCTTCTTCTGTATCCGGCGTTGATGATGAAGAACCGCCTCCGCCGCCGCAGGCGGTGAGAAGGCTGCAGCCGGAGACAAATATAAGAGGTAATAATTTCATGGCCGAATTCCTTATTTATTCGATATCAACATTGGCAGATCATCTGCCAACAGCCGTTCTGCCGATATCATTACCCGCATAGTCTGAACCGGCATCCCCCATATGGGGGGTATGGGTGGACAGGACGATGTGAGCGGGTATTCTTTTATGACTGATATTTATGAAATCTGATAGCGATAGCTGTATGCATATATTCTGCTGTAGCAATGTCAGAAAATTTATCAGGGCTTAACCGGAGTACGTCTGCTATCTGGCCTGGCCCGTTGTCTGGAGTTGTTATGCAGAATGAACTGCTGGATTTTGTTGGGGATATTTATGAAGCCTCGTACAAACCCGGGCACTGGGAGGTGGTGATGGAAAAACTCTGTCAGCTCACCGGGTCAAAATCCAGCGTACTGATCATCGAAAATCAGAAATCCGGCAACCGGCAGATTATCAGTATTTATGGCATCAGCCGGATTCTGGCGGTGGCCTATAACGCCGGGCTCGGCCGTTACGACAATACCTTTTCGCTGATAAGAACCAGAATTAATGATGTCACTATTCTGCCTTCGCAGGAGCTGAAGCAGAATAACCCCTCGTATTATCAGTTTATTCTGAAGCCTGCGGATATTGGCCATATCTCGGTTGTTGATTTACACAAAGACAGTGATATCCGTATTGGTATGGCAGTGCACCGATCGCTGAATGCGCCGGGTTACAGCAACAACGAAACCAATATTCTGCGGCTGATTTCTCCGCATATCTGCCGTGCGGTTCTGATTCAGCGCGAGTTGGGTAATGCCCGCAGTGAAGCCCGTAATATGATGTCGCTGGTATCTAAAATTCCGATGGGCATGTTGCTGGTGGGTCAGGATGGCACGGTAAAATTCTGCAATTCAGTAGCGCAACATGTGCTCGGCAGACATAAAGGATTGTCGTTGGCCGAAGATAAATTACAGGCACATAGCCGCGAAAGTCAGAAGCAGCTGGATTCAGCTCTGCAGGATGTGCTGGATGCTTTGCATCACCGCTCTGAGTCAGCCGCTGCGGTGAGAACCGTTTCATTTTCTCATCCGCATGCCTCCTTCCCGTTAGTGTTGTTTATTTCTTCGGTGCAGGAGCCGGGAAGTCATTTTACTGTGTCGGATGAAGAGCGTTGTGCCAGGGTATATATCAGTGATCCCGGCGGGCAGATGAACATTTCGGCGGCACAGATCGCGAATGTTTTTGCTCTGACCAATGCTGAAGCTCAGGTGACGTTATGCCTGGTGAACGGACTTAAGCTGGCAGATATTGCAGAACATAATGGTACTGCGCTGGAAACCGTCCGCAGCCAGATGAAAGCGGTTTTTAACAAGCTTGGCGTCAACACGCAGCAGGATGTTATCCGGATTATTATTCAGACCATGATTCCGCTGAGTGGCAGTCCGGAATAAGAAATGACAGCCATAAAAAACGGGAGCTGAAGCTCCCGTTTAGTGCGATTACATGCTTGCTACATTCTTAATGGATGCTTTAATTGGGGCTATATCCTGTGGATTATAGTTAGTTGTCCCATCAGGTTTCGCTGAGTACTTCATAGTGAAGTTATAGTTTAATAGTGCTCCTTCTCGGGAAGGATAGATTTCAGCAGTCAATGGAACACTGCCTTGTTTTGTTGTTAAGCTGAATGTACTTTCTTTCCCGATTTTATCCTTAGACTCATCTTCATTGTATTTGTAAAAACCATACACTCTTTTGAAGTTACCGTATACGACGTTGTCTTGGCTATCGATTGTCAGTTCTTCTGCAAACGATTTAGAAAACGAGATTTCAGGTTGGATCTTTTCAATATTTTTAAATACTCTCGTCAGGGCGGCATTGTCCAATAATGGAGAATATGGAATAAATACTGGGTTTCTGGCTTCAAGAGTATTTACGCTGTAATTAATATCGATGAGCGCAACTATCTTTCCATCTGCCTGGCTGAATGTGACTGGGATTGCTATTTCTTGTACGGTTACATATTCATTATTGGTGGATGAGTAACGCTCCCCATTTTGGAATAATAAACCGATCATGCACTGCGATTCTGTCATACAACGAGATTTTACTTCCATCCCTTTGATATCCGATATCCCGGATGCGTTACGATAATAGCCTTTGGCTTTGTATCCGGCAGCACTCGTGATGGTACTGCTTATATTAGAAAATACTTGAGCCTGAGATATGCCGGTATCACCCGAATCATAGGTTAATTTTATTTGCGTGGGGGTGGAGCCTAAATTAACAGACTTCATTACAGGTGCTGCACACCCAAATAGAATAGCTGAAGCACAGATTATAGACGCAGGTAATAATTTGAATGACATTATAAGTTCCTTCCGATTGTCATTAGGGACGAAGGCATTATGCAGATTTAGCCTATGAGGTCAATTTGTTCGTTGTCGGTGAAATTCTGCCAATAAAAAACGGGAGCCGAAGCTCCCGTTTTTTATTGGCCGCTAAGCAGGAATTAATCCAGCTGCGGGCCTGCAGCAACGATGGCATCAGAGACATCGTACTTTTTGAAGTTTTCTACAAACTGGGCAGCCAGGTTGCGTGCCGCCTCGTCGTACTTCTCAGCGTCGGCCCAGGTGTTGCGTGGGTTCAGCAGGTTGCTGTCAACGCCTTCCAGAGTCTTAGGAACCAGCAGGTTGAACACAGGGACAGTCTCGGTTTCAACGCCGCGCAGTTTGCCATTCTGGATTGCAGAGATCACAGCACGGGTAGTCGGGATGCTGAAGCGCTCACCG
>NZ_DDCJ01000107.1:0-14140 GCF_002335285.1 Thalassolituus sp. UBA2009 | reverse complement strand
CTCACCGTCACCCTGCCGGGTTTGTTGCTGGATCTGGCGCCGCAGACGTTGATGCCTTTTCTGCTCCCAACCTTACTGCAGGACGATGCTGCCGCTCCTGAAACTCAGGAATCGGCCGCTGCCTGAGCGCCTAACTGGGCGAAAACACTGATAAACGCTTGTTTAATCATATTCGTGATGTCCTCTATTTCTCCGGTGAATACCATGCGGTGCATTTAGCTCTGAGCCATCAGTCTGAGCCTTTAGCCTGAGTCTTAGCATAGGCGCGGGCATAACCACGCGGATAATGAGTTCTGCTGATGGCGCTGATTAAAAGCGGTAATGACGGTTGCTGCGCGGGCCGGTTAACGCCCTTATTGATAGAAATGTAAAGGTTGGTAATGGTTTATAGCCTGTGGCGGCCAGACCGATACACTGCAGCGGTAACTGATAATGCTGAGAGGATAAAAGCATGAACCTGATAACACGTACCGGAATCGTTGCCACACTGCTGGCCATCAGTGCAGCAACCCTGGCTGAAGTAAAAGCATCTGACGCCGTGGAATACCGTCAGGGTATCTACAAGGCAGTGAAGTGGAACTTCGGCCCGATGGGCGACATGGTGAAAGGCAAGCAGGAGTTCAATGCGGCTGAATTTACCCGCCGCGCGGATAATCTGGCTGCGCTGAGCAAGATGCCACTGGAAGGTTTTGTCGCCGGTACTTACAACGGCAGCTACAGCGGTTCTACCGATGCCTTACCAGCGATTGAAAAAGACTGGGAAACCTTTGCCGGCATTATGTCCGACTTTGAAACCAACGCCGCAGCCCTGGCAGAAACCGCCGCCAGCGGCGATATGAACGCCATCCGCCCGGCCTTTATGAGCGTGGCGAAGACCTGTAAGTCCTGCCACGACAAGTTCAAAGACTGAGCCGCTTAAAGACTGATCAGACCCCAGACGCTGGCGGCGGCAATCGCTGCCAGCGCAAGGCCTTTCAGCCACAGCCAGCCAGCGCTTACTGCCACAGACACTCTGTCGGCTGCCTGATTGTGGCTATGACCGGCCGCTTTATTACCTGTCAGCATACCCTGCAGCAGCGGCTCTTTACGCAGCAGCTGGTGGTACAGCACTGCGGCGATATGAACCGCGACGATGATCAGCAAGCCATCGAACAGCAGCTTATGCCAGCGGGTAATCTCAATACTCAGATCGTAGCCAACCAGATGCACCAGCGGCCCTTCGGTAAGGATATCGTCGTTGGCAAATAAGCCTGTGCCGGCCTGTAAGGTACACCACAGCAGTAACACCAGGACCGCCCAGCCACCCAGTGGGTTATGGCTCAGGTACAGAGGTTCACGGCCTTTAAGCATGGCCGCCAGGTAAGCGAACGTGGCTTTCGGGGAATAGATAAAATGGCTGAAGCGGGCATAGGCCGTACCGGCAAAACCCCAGAGCACCCGGAAGATCACCAGCCCCAGTACGGTATAGCCGCAGCGTTTATGCCACTCCATCCAGTCGCCGCCCTGTTCGCCAGTCCACCAGGCAAAACCGATCACCGCGACCAGCAGCCAGTGAAACAGGCGCACGAAAATATCCCAGACGCGGATGTGGTTGCCGCTCATCTCTGACTCCACTGTTAATGAAAATATGAATACTAACCCAGGGCTGCGGGCTTATGGGTAAAGGAAGGTCAGGGCGAGGGTGCCGTAGCCGGGCAGCTGAGATGCTGTTTATGCACAGCACCTCAAGCGGAGCCGGGGATAGGTTTGTTTAAGCCGCCATTTCCTGCAGCTCCGTCGCCAGTGCTTTTTTCACTTCGGCTCTTTCATTCATATCGGCCAGAAACCGCTTAATGTTGGGAAAGGAGCTGAGAGAAATCTGAAACAGGCGGCACCAGTTTAAAATCGCCAGCAGTAAGTAATCCGGCGCAAATACCTGCTCACCGGCGCAATAGGTATGTTGCCCGAGCCGCCTTTCTAAGTGGCTCAGTTGCAGCTGAATTTTTTCCAGCGCTTTGCTTTTTACCTCATCACGGGCAGATGCGGCGATACGCTCCGGGTAAAAAAGCATCGAAAAAGCCGGGTGCAGGGTGCTCGATATATAAAAGAGCATTTGCAGCGCCGTACTTCTTAGCGGTGAAGAAGGCTCTGGCATAAGCGCAGCCTCAGGATGCCGTTCAGACAAGCGCAACAGAATGGCCCCGGCCTGGGTGAGAGTCTCGTCAGCATATTGCAGCACGGGCACCTGTCCCTGCGGGTTCAGCGCCAGAAAAGCCTCTGACTGCTGCTCGCCATTGCGTAAATTCACCTTATGCAACTCAAAGGGCTGGCCGGTTTTTTCCAGCGCGATATGAACCGCATAGGAGCAGGCGAAAGGCTGATAATACAGTGCGTACATAGGTAGTTCCTCAGGTAGTGGTCAGTACCCGGGCAGTGTAGAATTGAGCGATTGGTGAATCTATCTCATTGTTTTTGTAATAATGATGAATCTGTTTAATTGGTTTTATTGAGGGGCAAGCCCTATGGAATCTCTGCTCAAGCGTCTTGAGATTCGCCATCTGCGCCTGATACGGGCGATTGCCAGCAGCGGCAGCCTTTCTGCCGCCGCCAGTGGCTTGCATCTCACTCAGTCAGCATTAAGCCATCAGTTAAAAGTGCTTGAAGAAACCCTGGCTATCAGTCTGTTTTATCGCCACGGAAAGAAAATGGTGATCACCCCTGCCGGACAGCGGGTTCTGGAAGCGGCCGGGACAATATTTGATGAGCTGACCGCGATGCACGACGACTTGAATAATCTGAAACGGGGCAATGATGTCTGCATTCGCCTGGCGACAGAATGCTATACGTCATTCCATTGGCTGCCCCGGATTATTCCCCTCTATCAGCAGCAATACCCTGATGTGCGCATTCAGCTGCAGCCGGAAATCAGCAATAACCTCTGCCAACAATTAGAATCCGGTGAACTGGACATTGCCATCCGGATGTCACCGTCTGCTGGAAAATTCACGAATCACCTCCTGTTTAACGATGACATTGTTGTGGTGATGTCACCGGACCATGCATTAGCCCGGTCAGATTCTGTTCAGCCTGCACAATTGCTTGATCAGCATTTATTGCTGTATCCCTCAGGCAAAAGTCGTTTACTGCGTGCCATGTTTAATGATGCGCAAATCAGCAAACTTAACGTCACCGAAATGCCCCTGACCGAAGCCGTTCTGGAATGGTGCAGTGCCAGTCTGGGCATCACGCTGATGGCCCGCTGGGCAGTAAAACGCTGGTCAGATGCGGGGGATGTGGTATTGCGCTCGCTGAATGTCGAATGGGCCAATCGTCACTGGCATGCTGTTACCCTTAAACAGGATATGCCGCCATACCTGCAGGACTTTATCGATTTACTGAAAGCACATCCGCCTTCGGACCCGCGCTAAGTATGCAACCGGGTAATGCACAGAATCATGCTGCAGGAAGAAGCAGCTTTAACCGCACAACCGGATTCGAATGACAGCAGGCAGTGTCCGGGCTGTTGACGGTCGCCGCAGGGCAGTCGTCAGGCATAAAAAAAGCGCCCCTTGGGGCGCTTTTCTGTTTCTGCGTACTGAAGCGTCTTACAGATCTTTCAGCGCAGTAATGGTTTCCTGCAGAACTTTCTTCGCGTCGCCGGATACCATCAGGCTGTTGTCGCGGATGAACAGTTCGTTCGGGATACCGGCGAAACCTGGCGACAGGCCACGTTTAACCACCACAACGGTCTTGGCGTTGTGTACGTCCAGAATCGGCATACCGAAGATCGGCGAGGCCGGGTCTTTGGAGGCTGCCGGGTTAACCACGTCGTTGGCGCCCAGTACGATGGCCACATCGGTCTGCGAGAACTCAGGGTTGATGGTGTCCATCTCAACCAGCTGATCGTACGGTACTTCGGCTTCGGCCAGCAGTACGTTCATGTGGCCAGGCATACGGCCGGCAACCGGGTGAATGGCGTATTTAACATCACAACCTTTGGCTTCCAGCATGTTGGCCAGTTCGCGGGTAGCGTGCTGCGCCTGGGCAACGGCCAGACCGTAACCAGGAACGAATACCACTTTCTGCGCGCCGTCTAACAGCATCGCCAGTTCGTCAGCAGAAGAGAACTTCACTTTGCCTTCGTAGAAAGCATCGTTCTCAGACTTGCTCACGCCAGCGGTTGCGGCCATTGAGCCACCGAACAGAACGTTGGTCAGGGAGCGGTTCATCGCCTTACACATGATGGTGGTCAGGATGATACCGGACGCGCCAACCAGAGAACCGGTGATGATCAGGCCGTTGTTGCCCAGTACGAAACCGGCAGCGGCACCGGCCAGACCGGAGTAGGAGTTCAGCAGGGATACCACAACCGGCATATCGGCACCGCCGATCGGCATCACCAGAGAAACACCCAGGATCAGACAGACGATGATCAGACCGGCAACCAGCATGTCGGAGTTCAGCGGATCAACAATGGCGAAGTACGCTGCACCACTGATCAGAACCAGGAAGCACAGTTTAACGATCCATTTGAACAGCATAACTTTGTTGCTGTCGCCGATTTTGCCTTTCAGTTTGCCAACGGCAACGAAAGAGCCGGTCAGGGTAACCGCACCGATCAGGATCGACAGGATAACCGCCAGCGACCAGTCGTAAGAGGCAGTGAACTGACCCATTTCCGCCAGCTTCTGGCTTTCCAGGTAGTTGGCTGCAGCAACCAGCAGGGAAGCACCGCCACCGATACCGTTCAGGCTGGCAACCATTTCCGGCATATCGGTCATGGCCACTTTCTTGGCGATAAAGGCACCGATAGCACCACCAACCAGAACACCGATGATGATGTATTCGAAACGCACCACGTTGTGGTCGAGCAGAGCGGCAATCACCGCGACCAGCATACCGATAGCGGACAGCTGGTTACCGCGTACGGCGGTTTTCGGAGTGGTCATGCCTTTGATGCCGAAGATAAAGAGTACGGCGGCAGCCAGGTAACCTAAGTTAATCAGAATTTCCATTGTGTCCCGCTACCTTATTTCTTTTTGAACATGTTCAGCATGCGGTCGGTTACCATAAAACCGGCCACGATGTTGATGGTTGCCAGCACGATGGCGGCGACGCCCAGCACGGTAGACAGCACAGTGGTGTGCTCGCTGCCGCCGGAACTTAAGATGGCGCCAACCACGACGATGCCGGAAATAGCGTTAGTACCGCTCATCAGCGGGGTGTGCAGCGTAGGGGGTACTTTGTTGATCACTTCCACACCGACGAAGATCGCCAGTACGAAAATGGTCAGGCTCATGATGAACATTTCCATCCGATTTATTCCTTCTCGATCTGGGCTTTCAGGCCCGCGTGTTTGATTTCGCCGTCTTCGGTAATCAGAGTGGCGGCCACGATGTCATCGTCCATATTCACGTTGAGCACGCCTTCTTTGGACATGTTCAGCAGGAAGGTGGAGATGTTTTTGGTCAGCAGCTGAGAAGCATGCACAGGTACACGGCCCGGATGGTCGGTGTAACCGATGATGGTGACGCCATCGACGTATACTTTTTCGCCGGCTACAGTGCCTTCGACGTTACCGCCACGCTCGGCAGCCAGGTCGACGATCACAGAGCCTTTCTTCATGTAATGCAGCATTTCTTTGGTGATCAGGCGTGGAGACATCTTGCCCGGGATCGCCGCGGTGGTGATAACCAGATCCGCCTGGGATACTTTGGCGGTCATCTGTTCACGCTGCTTGCGGTAGAACTCTTCCGATTTCTCGGTCGCGTAACCACCGGTAGCGCCGCCTTCTTCCTGTGGCAGGTCGAATTCAACGAACTTGGCACCCAGTGATTCAACCTGTTCACGGACTTCCGCACGGGTATCGTAGGCTTCAACCACCGCACCCAGACGACGGGCGGTAGAGATTGCCATCAGACCGGCAACACCGGCACCAATGATGAATACACGCGCCGGGTGAATCGTACCGGCAGCGGTCATCAGCATCGGGAAGTACTGTGGCAGCGCCATAGCGCCAGTCAGCACTGAACGATAACCGGAGATCGCCCCCATGGAGCTGAGTACGTCCATAGACTGCGCGCGGGTTGTACGCGGAATAAATTCCAGCGCGAAAGAACGCACTTTACGCTCGGCCAGTTGCTGAATCAGCGGCTGGTTGAACCAGGCATCCAGCATACAGATCAGGGTAATGCCTTCTTTCAGCAGAGGCACTTCGCTGTCCAGTGGCTGACGGACTTTCAGGATGATGTCAGCCTGCTCGTACAGCGACTCAGCGGTCGGGGCGATGCTGGCACCGCTGCTGCGGTATTCTTCATCGCTGAAGTGGGCGTCATCGCCTGCGCCTTCCTGTACCACGACTTCAAAGCCGGCGGTCAGCAGGGTCTGAATCCCGGCTGGGATCAGGGCGACCCGGGCTTCCCCAGGATAGATTTCCTTAGGTACACCAATCAACATAGGTAAAACTCCTGTTGGATTATCTTGAAATTGTCAGCTGACCTGCGCGCGTTAATCGCGCAGCAGGCCAAGGGTGCTCAGGGTGTTCTGGCGGATGCTGCCGAGCAGTTCGGCATTGTTGACCAGAGATTCACCGTAGGATGGCACCAGCTCCTGCAGGCGGGCTTTCCAGCCGTTCTCCAGGCGCTCTTTAAAGCAGCGTTCAATCACTTCGATCATCGCCTGTGCGGCAACCGAAGCACCGGGTGATGCACCCAGCAGAGCAGCCAGCGAGCCGTCTTTGGCGGCTACCAGTTCGGTACCGAACTCCAGCTTGCCGCGCCCTTTGGCGTCTTTTTTGATGATCTGTACACGCTGACCGGCTTCGGCCAGTGTCCACTTGCCGGAGTCTGCGCCCGGGAAGTATTCACGCAGGGATTTCATGCGGTCTTCGTGGGATTGCAGCACTTCACCGATCAGGTATTTGGTCAGATCCATATTGTTCATACCCACGTCCATCATCGGCAGCAGGTTATTGGCACGTACGGATTTGATCAGGTCCAGCTTCGAGCCGGCCTTGAGGAACTTGGTGGTAAAACCAGCGTAAGGGCCGAACAGCAGCGCCGGAGTACCGTTGATGATGCGGGTATCCAGATGCGGAACCGACATCGGTGGCGCACCGATCGCGGCTTTGCCATAGACCTTGGCGTAATGACGCTTAACGGTGGCTTCGTCTTTACAGACCAGCCACTGACCGGAAACCGGGAAGCCGCCGTAGCCTTTGCTTTCCGGAATGCCGGATTTCTGCAGCAGCGGCAGGGCGCCACCACCGGCACCAAGGAAGACAAAACCGGCTTCGATGGTTTTGCTCTTACCGGAGACGCGGTCTTTCAGGCGTACTTTCCAGTTACCGTCTTTGTTCTGCTCCAGCTCGCTGACTTCGTGGTTCAGCAGCAGCTCAAAGGCTTCACGCTTTTTCAGCGTTTCGACCAGATTGCGGGTCAGGGAGCCGAAGTCGACGTCGCTGCCGTAGTTAATACGGGTAGCGGCAATCTTTTCAGCAGGGTCGCGGTTTTCCATCACCAGTGGCATCCACTGGCGCAGCACATCGTGGTCTTCGCTGTATTGCATATCTTTGAACAGATGATGCGCGGACAGCTTTTCCCAGCGCTGGCGCAGGAAAGTAACGTTATCTTCACCCCAGACAAAGCTGATGTGCGGGGTTGGATTGATAAAGTTGTCCGGTGCCGGCAGGTCGCCGCTGCCAACCAGAGAGGTCCACAGTTGCAGGGACACTTCAAAGTTGGCGTTGATGGTCAGGGCGCGGTTGATTTCGACATCGCCCTGCTCGTTTTCCGGAGTGTAATTAAGTTCGCAATAGCCTGCGTGGCCAGTACCGGCATTGTTCCAGCCATCGGTACTTTCATGGGCGACATGATCCAGGCGTTCCACCATGGTCAGTCGGAGGGAAGGATCAAGCTTGTTGAGCAGGGTGCCCAGAGTGGCACTCATAACCCCGCCGCCAACAAGCAGTACATCTACCTTGTTTGTTGCCATTCGATTTCGCCTGTAGGTAAAAATCTGTACACAGTCCGGCACTGTTGGTGCCTGCCAGCGCGAGCTTGTGGCTCATTGTGTCTGCCGGCCAAGATTCAAACGGGCGTTTTATACACATGTTGGGCTTTAGTCGCAATGCAGGCCCGGTGGGGGGGATGCTGTATTTCAGGCTCACAAGGTGGTTTCAGATGCCCTGATTTCGATCAATTTTTTACCAGTATTTTTGCCAGCATGCGGCTGTATCCCGCACTGCGTGTGCCGCGGCGCTCATTCTTATGGGCGAGTCAGTTCCGGCCACCGGCGCTGTCTGCATAGAGAGAACGCATATTCTTTATACCGGACATTTTTTCTGGTGATGTGAGAAGAACCCGGGCCAAAGGCTGGCAGCTGATTGCGTGACTCAGGGAGTGGCTGGTGGCTGTCTGGTGCTGGAGGGAAGTTCAATCCACAGGCGTTTGTTGGACAAGGGGGTCAGCTCGGGCAGAAGTGGGTTGTGCAGTGGAATAACCCAGCTGTTGCTGAGCCGGCTGAGGGGGAATATGTCACGCGTTGTCGGATGTTGTTGCAGGAAGTTCAGCAGTTCACCACTGGCGGCCAGTTGCTCCATACCTTTGGTCAGCCGTTCGGCAAGGCGCGGGTTGTCATGGCTGACAAAAAAGTACATCGGAAAGGGGTAGTTGAGGATGATGCGCTCGTACACCATCAGGTCGTTACGGCTGACGTGGCTGACCTCGGCATAGACTTCATTAATACCGCGCGGAAAGTAGTCGCAACGGCCGGCCTGCAGCATCTGGTACATCACTTCAAATTTGGTTGCTCTCTGTACATTAAAACCGTTGGCTTCAAGGATATCTGAGTCCGGCCAGTGGTCACCCTGGCAGGCGCCTAGCTGTTGCAGGTCGCTGAGGTTGTGCAGGGCATCGAAGCGTGCCTGATCGGCTTTGCGGATAACCGGAATACGGAAACCAAGCAAACCAGCATGCAGGGGGATGCGGATAGGCTGTACGAAGACTTCACGTTCGCGGCTGGTGCCGGCCCAGAACACATCGATCAGATTATCGTGCAACGCCTGAAATGCCCGCGCCTGGGTCAGGCGGCTGATGCTGACCAGCTCGGCGTCGCCATATTCTTTGCTGGTGTTATTGAGCACAAGGCGTAACAGGTCGGTGTAATAAAGGTAGCTGCCATCGACGGCAGTCCGTTGTGGCTGAACACGTATCGCTTCGGCGGCAAAGGCGGAGCTGCTTATCAACAGGCACTGTATCAGCAGGGGTTTGACCATGTTTGCCTCTGATGGTGAACCGGCGTGCGCGGTTCCTGATTATCCGGATTGCATAAAGTATGGCTGAAAGCGCTGTCGCTGTGCAGCCGGTAAAATTACCTGCTTCTTATTATGGTGTGCTGTGTGGGGCAGGCTGATCGGGTATATTGCAGCGCGGAGGTAGCACTATGCTCAACAGGATTCTTGAATTACTTGCGGATGGTCAGTTTCATTCCGGCGAAGAGCTGGGCGAAAAGCTGGGCGTCAGCCGCGCTGCGGTATGGAAGCAACTGAAAAAACTCGACGAGCTGAATATTCCCTATTCGTCCGTTAAAGGGAAAGGTTATCGCCTGCAGGATGCTATTGAGCTGCTGGACAAAGAGCGTATTCAGCAAACCCTGAGTCAGCGTCTCGATATTCTGGAAATTCTGCTGGATGTTGGTTCTACCAATACCTATCTGTTTGAACGTGCCGGCGATCATATGGGTAAGCGTTATGCCGTGCTGGCTGAAAAGCAGGTCAGTGGGCGGGGGCGTCGTGGCCGGCAGTGGGTCAGCCCCTTTGGTAAAAACATTTATTTATCACTGCTGGTTTCCTTTGCCGGCGGTATGGCTGCCCTCGAAGGGTTAAGTCTGATGACGGCTATTGCGGTCGAAAAAGCACTCGCCCGATTGGGTATTAATGGCATTGGTCTGAAATGGCCGAACGATGTTTACGCTGACGGAAAAAAACTCGCCGGCATTTTGCTGGAAGTGACCGGTGAGTACAGCAGCCATTGTCAGGTTGTTATTGGTGTAGGACTCAATCTGGCGCTCAGCAACAGCGATGCGGAAAGTATTGAACAACCCTGGGCCGAGTTGCGCAGCTTTAAGCCGGATCTGTCGCGTAATGAAGTGGCCGCCACCATTCTTGATGAGTTGCTTGCCGTTGTGGATGAGTTTCAGCGCAATGGTTTTGCTCCCTATCAGCAATACTGGTCGGAACGTGATATTTACCATCAGCAGGATGTACGCATCATCTCCGCCGCTCATGAAAAGCGCGGCAGGGTAAAAGGCGTTAACCGTAAAGGTGAATTAATGCTGCAGACGGATAACGGGATTGAAGTTATTAATGCCGGAGAGCTCAGTGTCCGTCCTGCTGATTGATGCCGGCAACAGCCGCATAAAATGGCAGTGGCGCAACGCCGGTGTTGTGCAGGCTCATGGGGGCGTTGCTCATACCGATCTGGCACAGATGTCTGATGCTGAAGTGGGGCGTCTTTTCCCGGCGCAATGTGACCGTGTTGTGGTTGCCAGTGTGCGCGACAATAGCGGGCTGCATCAGAGTCTGGATGCACATTATGGCGCCAGACTGCACTGGCTGGCGCAGCCGGTAAGTAATTACCCCGAGTTTGTGCATTGTTACCCTGACCCGGCAAGGCTGGGAGTCGACCGCTGGCTGGCTATGCTGGGAGCGCGTTGTCATTATTCTTCTGCATTAATAGTGGCCGATGCCGGTACGGCACTGACGGTTGATTTAATGTCGGCGGACAATCACCATGACGGTGGTTTTATTGTCCCCGGATTACAGCTGGCGCAGCAGGCGCTGTTTAACAGTACGCAGCGTGTGCGTCCTTATAATGACGAGCAGGCTGCTCAGCAGTTGTTGCCTGGGCGGGACACTGTTGGTTGTGTCAGCTCCGGTGTTTACCGCCAGCAGGCTGCACTGGTGCGCTCTGTGCAGCAGGACTATCCACAGCATCTGTTGGTTGTTACTGGTGGCGATGGTTTATGGTTGGCAACACAGCTGGGCTGTGAGTACCGGCCTGATCTTGTATTTGATGGTATGGATTCCTTATGCGCTGGATCTTTTTTACCTTAGTGTTTGGCAACCTGCTGTTGCTGGCGACGTTCTGGCAAAAGCAGGGTGAAGTTAATGCGGCGCCGCCTGGTGCACTGGAAATTCCAGGGTCGGTCAAGCGCCTGCAGCTTGTCAGTGAGGCCGGAGATAGTTTGCAGCCTGCCGCTCCGCGCGCAACCAGCGATCACCGTGATTCGCTCTGCTACGTAGCTGGCCCTTATGCCGATGAACTGGATGCGCGTCATCTGCTGGCGCGTGTAACGGCGCTGAGTCTGCACGGACGGATTAATATTGTTGAAATCGCCAGTGGTGAGCCTTCTGAGTACTGGGTGCATGTTCCGCCACGGGCCACCCGCGAAGAAGCCCTGCGTACTTTAAAGGAGCTGCAGAAGCGGAAATTCGACAGCTACATCATTACCCAGGGTGATCTGGCAGAAGGTGTTTCACTGGGCCTGTTCCGCAATAAAGAGTCGGCCTATGGCCTGCAGAAAGATGTGGAGAGTTCCGGAATACCGGTAGAAGTGCTGGTGGTTACCAAGTCGGTACGCGAATACTGGGTTGAGGTTATCGAAGTTTCACAACTTAATGAGCGCATGCGTGAGCGCATTCAGGCGGGCGATAAAGAGATCAGCTGGGAGCTGGTTGAATGCAGTCAGGCAGGCTGATTGTACGTAATCTGCACAATCGGCGCCGTTTTTGCTGTAAATTCGTAAGTTGATAATAAATAAGCGAAAAAGTGTTGACAGGTATTCCTCTCATCAACATAATACGCGCCACTTCGGTGGGGTTCCCGAGCGGCCAAAGGGATCAGACTGTAAATCTGACGCGAAAGCTTCGCTGGTTCGAATCCAGCCCCCACCACCACTTTTAACAACCCGCAGGAATGGGTTGTTGGAGCCAGCAGGCGAGCTGTGTGGCCATTGTCCCGGCAAGTCTTCTGAATAAGCGGGTATGGTACAATGGTAGAACCTCAGCCTTCCAAGCTGATGATGCGGGTTCGATTCCCGCTACCCGCTCCAAATTTCGCTGATATAGCTCAGGCGGTAGAGCGCATCCTTGGTAAGGATGAGGTCCCCAGTTCGATTCTGGGTATCAGCACCATTATTCAGAAAAAGGTAGGCCGGCGGCCTGCCTTTTTGTGTATGTAACAAAGAAACGATAACCACACTGACAAAGAGACAGGGTCATGGCAAAGGAAACGTTTGAACGCTCAAAACCCCACGTAAACGTTGGCACTATCGGTCACGTTGACCACGGTAAAACCACTCTGACTGCGGCTCTGACCCGCGTATGTTCCGAAGTATGGGGCGGTGCAGCGGTAGCGTTCGACGGTATCGACAATGCTCCTGAAGAGCGTGAGCGTGGTATCACCATTTCTACCTCCCACGTAGAATACGAATCTCCGAACCGTCACTACGCACACGTAGACTGCCCGGGCCACGCTGACTATGTTAAAAACATGATCACTGGTGCTGCACAGATGGACGGCGCGATTCTGGTATGTGGTTCTACTGACGGCCCAATGCCTCAGACCCGTGAGCACATCCTGCTGTCCCGTCAGGTTGGTGTACCTTACATCGTTGTATTCCTGAACAAAGCTGACCTGCTGGCTGAAGATTGCGGCGGTGCCGATTCTGAAGAATACGCAGAGATGCTGGAACTGGTTGAAATGGAACTGCGCGACCTGCTGTCTGAATACGACTTCCCAGGCGACGACACTCCAATCATCCCGGGTTCTGCTCTGATGGCCCTGAACGGCGAAGACGAGAACGAAATGGGTACTACCGCTGTTAAGAAGCTGGTAGAAACTCTGGATTCTTACATTCCTGAGCCAGAGCGTGCTATCGACGGCGCCTTCCTGATGCCAATCGAAGACGTATTCTCTATCCAGGGTCGTGGTACTGTTGTTACTGGCCGTGTTGAGCGTGGTATCGTTCGCACTGGTGAAGAACTGTCCATCATCGGTATCAAAGAGACTATCAAGACTACCTGTACTGGTGTTGAGATGTTCCGTAAGATTCTGGACGAAGGCCGTGCTGGTGAGAACGTAGGTGTTCTGCTGCGTGGTACCAAGCGTGACGAAGTTGAGCGTGGTCAGGTTCTGGCGAAGCCAGGTTCTATCACTCCTCACACCAAGTTCGAATCTGAAGTATACGTACTGGGTAAAGATGAAGGTGGTCGTCACACTCCATTCTTCAAAGGTTACCGTCCACAGTTCTACTTCCGTACAACTGACGTAACAGGTGACGTACAGTTACCAGACGGCGTTGAAATGGTAATGCCTGGTGATAACATCAAGATGACTGTAGAACTAATCTGCCCAATCGCGATGGACGAAGGTTTACGCTTCGCTATCCGTGAAGGTGGCCGTACAGTTGGTGCTGGTGTTGTTGCAACTATCGTTGAGTAATATCAACAGATAGAGCTTCACAGCTTATAAAAAGGTCGCCTAGGCGGCCTTTTTTAATATCTGTAGAAAAGCTATCAGCTGTCAGCTTTCAGACGTCAGATTAGATTGAGAGGGTTGTTTAGTGTGGTGTCTCACTAGGCATTTGCCCTGTTCATTCTTAGGGTAGATTGGTTTGAGCGAAGCGAAACCGAACACAATCCATGTAAACCTGTTCTCTGATAAACCCTAATCACCATAAATCACTCCCAAGATTAGGCTGACCTAGAACCTCGCTAACTCACACCTAGCAACTAGCCCTATTATTTCCCCTAAAACTAAATACTTGCCTTCTTGCACTGCTTGTTCTGTTTCACCATTTCGTCATGAAAAGTCACTTTTTTAGTAACAATGCGTTCTTAGTATTACTGCGCTAATTATCCAAGTGCAGCTTAGTTAGCACTCAAATTCTTAAAATAATGTACTAACGGAACGTAACGATGAAAATTAATAAAATTGCTACTGCAATTGGTTTAACGTTGGCATTGTCAGCCACGGCCAATGCAGGTGTGTTACCAGACAGTCAAAAACAAAATGATTGGTATAGTGCTGCTGAAATAAAATTAACAGAAAAAGAAGCGGCGGCTCAGGCTGAGCAAACGTTTAAAGCTAAAAATGTCATT
>NZ_DDCJ01000114.1:9456-14352 GCF_002335285.1 Thalassolituus sp. UBA2009 | reverse complement strand
TTTTTCTGCGGCAAAATGGGAGCGGGAAAATCCACTCTCGCCCGGCAATTGTCACAAGAAAATAACACCATTCTTATTTCAGAAGATCAGTGGCTGGCGGCCCTTTACCCACAACAGATCCATACCATAAAGGATTATCTGCGCTGCTCGGCTCAGTTAAAAAATATCCTGAGCGACCATATCAGCCTGCTGCTAAACAATGGCCTGACACTGATTCTCGATTTTCCCGGCAACACCATTGAGCAACGCCGCTGGTTTAAAAATCTTATTGATAACAGTCAGTGCCGGCACCGGTTAATTTGCCTGGATCACAGCGATGAGCGCTGCCTGAAGCAGCTTGCTCAACGCCGCAAAGAACAACCGCAACGCGCGGCATTCGATAACGAGGAAACCTTCTATCATCTGAGTCAGTATTTTCAGTTACCGACAGAAGATGAAGGTTTTACGGTTGAATGGCCGGAGGATTAAAACCGGATCAGCGATCAATCAAATCCGGCTCTTTCTGCAAATCGGTAATAACAGCCGCTAAGAAACGACTGGCTTCCCCGCCAGTGACCGCCCGGTGATCAAAGGTCAGTGACAAGGGCAGCACCTTACCGGCAAAGAGTTCACCCATGGCACACAGCGGTTTCTCCAGCACCCTGCCAGCCCCCAGAATCGCCATAGTCGGAGGTACCACCACCGGAGTGCCATAACGTCCGGCAATGGCGCCATAGTTCGATAAGGTGATGGTTGCGCCCTGCATTTCCCGCGGAGGAATGGTACGGGCGCGGACATCGGCTTTCAGCCGGTCGAGGCCGGCACGCAGGTCATCGGCGCTGCGGCTGGCAACGTCACGCAGTACAGGTACAAACAAGCCCTGCTCGGTATCGACCGCAATACCCAGATCAATCTGACTGATCAGTCGCCGGGTCATCTGCTGATGCTGTTCATCACCGTGAAACCAGCCATTTAAATCCGGTACCGCCGCACAGCCTGCAGCAATGGCCTGCACCAGCCGGACACTGACATCCTCAGTGGTTTCCCAGTGCGACACATCGGCTTCATCAAACAGCGTAACGGGCACTACCTGAGCATGAGCCAGCGCCATGGTACGGGCCATGCTTTTGCGCACACCGGTCAGGCGTTCCCCCTGCCCCAGTTGCTGATCCAGACGCCCGGCTTTTTCCACATCATCAGCCGTAATGCGGCCATCCAGCCCACTGCCACTGATCTGCTGAATATCCACATTCAGACGCCGTGCCAGCGCCCGCACACTGGGCGTGACCCGCACCCGTGCGCCGGCATTCAGGCTGTTGCCCTGGCCAATCACAAAATGATCTTCGCTGCGTTCGCGCGCAACCGGCATTTCGCCGACCACCGAGCCGTTATCTTCACGCCCTGTAGTGTCAGAGCCTTCATCCTGCACAAACTCAACCAGTGGCTCACCGGTATTGACGGTATCACCGGGTTCACCAAAACAATGGCTGACCACCCCGGCACAGGGAGATGGCAGTTCAACAATGGCTTTTGCGGTTTCAACCGATAACAACAGCTGGTCAACCGCCACCGTATCACCGGCTTTTACATGCCACTCCACGATATCGGCATCGGCCAGCCCTTCACCCAGATCGGGCAAGCGGAAATAACGCATAAACACTCCTGATGTATCAGGCTTTTGATTTTTATGTCTGTTTTAACGGTAGCTCATGCATTGGTTAACGGCGGCCACAATGTCGGCCACCTGTGGCAGATACAGCTGCTCCTGGCGAAAATACGGCATTGGTGTATCAAAGCCTGTCACCCGGATCACCGGAGCCTGCAGTAAATCGAGGCTCTGCTCGCTCAGGCGGGCGGAAATATCCGCGCCGATACCGCCACTGCGCGCGGCCTCATGCACAATCACACAACGGCCGGTCTTTTCGACCGAGGCGCGGATGCTGTCCATATCCAGCGGACTGACCGTCGCCACATCCACAACTTCGGCGCTGATGCCCTGCTGTTCCAGCGCCTGCGCCGCCTCCAGGGTTTCCTGAATGCAGGCCCCCCAGCTGACCAGTGTGATATCACTGCCCTCACGCAGAATAAAAACCTTGTCCAGTGGCAGACGCGCGCCGTCATCCACCAGCGGTTGTTTCAGCGCGCGGTACAGGCGCTTGGGCTCAAGAAAGAGCACCGGGTCCGGGTCATCAATCGCACTCAGCAACAAACCATAGGCACGCCGTGGCGAAGATGGAATCACCACCCGGATACCGGGGATATGGGCAAATAATGCCTCTGTACTTTCGGAATGATGCTCGGGCGCATGAATGCCGCCACCAAAAGGAGCACGCACCACCAGCGGGCAATGCAACCGTCCGCGGGTGCGGTTACGCAGCCGCGCGGCATGGGTCACCAGCTGCTCCATGGCCGGGAAGATAAAGCCCATAAACTGAATTTCGGCGACCGGTTTCAGTCCCTGGCTGGCCATACCGATCGCCGTACCGGCAATCAGCGTCTCTGCCAATGGCGTATCCATTACCCGCTCACGGCCAAAGCGATCCTGCAGCCCTTGTGTGGCGCGGAACACACCGCCATTGCGGCCGATATCTTCGCCCAGAAGGACGACGTTCGGATCTTCGGTCAGCGCCCGTGCCAGCGCCAGGTTCACCGCTTCGACCAGAGTCAGATCGCCCTGAGTCAGATCACGGAATTCAGATGCACTGCTGAATGAGTCTGTTGTTTGATTGACCATGTCACACCTCCCGTGCCGTCATACGTGCTGCAAACAGATCAAGCTGCTCATCCAGTGCAGGTGGCCATTCGGCGTACAGATGGTCGAACATGGCCTCTGCTGCCTGAGCTGGTGTTGCCAGATACTGCTCAACGGCCTTGCTGACAACCGTATGGCAGTGATCCTGCCAGCGCGCATCCATGGCTTCGTTCCAGGCACCCTGAGTTGTCAGAAACTGACATAAACGCCGGACCGGCTCCCGCTCCCAGGCGGCTTTGACTTCATCATCGCCCCGGTAACGGCTGGCATCATCGGCGGTGGTGTGATCCCCCAGGCGGTAGCTTACCGCTTCAATCAGCGTCGGCCCTTTACGGTGCCGTGCCCGCTCCAGTGCATCGCCGACCACATCCAGCATGGCGATAATATCGTTACCATCCACCTGCACGCTGTGTATACCCGCACCCCAGCCTTTTTGGGCCAGCGTGGGGGCTCCGCACTGTGCAGCACGCGGCACCGAAATTGCCCACTGATTATTGTTAATCACAAACACCACCGGCAGATGCCAGGTACCGGCCAGGTTCAGTGCTTCGAGGAAGTCACCTTTAGAGGTTGCACCATCGCCCAGGGTGCAGAGTACGGCCTGTGGCTGTTTACGGAACTTCAGTGCAGCCGCAGCCCCGACAGCATGGCCACACTGACTGGCAATCGGCACACAAACCGGTAAATCCTGTGCCGGGCCAGCATAACTGCCACGCTCATCTCCTCCCCAGTACAGCAACAGGTCGTGCATGGCTGCACCACGGATAAGCTGAGTGGCATGATCACGGTAATAAGGAACAAAAATATCCTGCTCTTCCAGCGCCAGGCCACAGGCAACGCCAATGGCTTCTTGCCCGACAGAAGATGGAAAAGTGCCAAGCTGACCCGTGCGCTGCAGAGCAACCGCCTTCTGATCGAACATCCGCGTCAGCATCATCCACTCATAGGCACGCAGCAAAGGCTCAGGCTCATGGGCCCAGAGCGGAACCTCCCGCACCGGTACGCCATCTTCACCAAGATACTGCACCATGGCTGCAGCATGAACACTAGGAATATTACCCATAACATAACCCTCCCTCAGTGCCGGTAGCGCAGGCACACTTGTCAGTGGTACAGATAAGTGTGCGAGCCCGGTTGCCCGGCCAGCCACTCAGATACAGACAGGAAAGAAAGCAGAACAGAAGCCGCATGCCATCCGCAGCGACGCGATACGTCATACAACTGACAAGGATCTGTCTGGCGACAGACTGACAAAGCAAATGAAAACGCATCCTGCACCTCCGGCTTTTGGCCTGAGTCCGCCTGACGGGCGGCTAATTGAACAGGTGCATCCGCCCTGCTTTTGGCAGAACAGACACAGTTAATGTGTAGCCGAAAAAAGACCAGCCAGAAAGGTGAAAGACCACTTTGAGCTAAACAATACGATGGCAAATAGTGTGATCGAATATAAGACGATCTGCTCTGCGGCGTATTCCGTGCTTACAGCCATAGCCGTCAGCCCATGAAACCATTAGAGTACGCGCTTATTTTTTCTGGCAATTACACCCATGGCGCTGAAAGCAACCATTTATAAAGCCGAACTGAATGTGTCCGACATGGACCGCAATCATTACCAGACTTACAACCTGACCATTGCCCAGCATCCGTCAGAAACCACCGAGCGGATGATGGTACGTCTTGCCGCTTTTGCCCTGAACGCCGGTGAGCAGCTGGAATTTACCAAAGGCCTCAGCACCGATGATGAACCCGATTTATGGGCGCACTCACTGAGTGATGAAATAGATCTGTGGATTGAACTCGGCCAGCCCGATGAGAAACGCATCCGCAAAGCCTGTAACCGTGCAAAACAGGTCATTATTTACGGCTACCACGGACGTGCCGCGCAATTATGGTGGCAACAGATCGAAAACAGCTGCCGGCGTTTCAATAATCTTCAGGTGGTGGATTTTGATGCGGCCGCCATCGAACAACTGCAGCAATTAACAAGCCGCACCATGCGTCTGCAGGCCAGTATTCAGGATGGCATGTTGTGGCTGGGTGACAGCAGCCAGACCATAGAAATCGGTATGACGGTGTTACAGGAAAGCAGCCGCTGATCAGCGCGTCTGACTCAGAATAGTCTCCAGCCGACCATCCGCAGCCATTCTGCCGAGCGCCTCATTAAA
>NZ_DDCJ01000114.1:5499-9202 GCF_002335285.1 Thalassolituus sp. UBA2009 | reverse complement strand
ATGAGTGCTGAGTGGGCTGGCCGCATCGTAATGCACCAGATGGCCGGCATTCTCCTCACTGACCGCTCGCAAAGCTGACTTTTCATCGCCAACAAATACATCAATACGACCAGCCAGTAGTTTTTTGATGCTCTGCGGGTCGGTAATAGTGCTTTGATAATTGGCGCCTGGCACCGATAAAACATCGCTGGAATAACTGAAACCAGAGGTATAGCCGATACGTTTACCAGTCATATCTTCAACCCTGGTTACCAATGGTTCGGTAACGCGGGTGAAGGCAAAAACACGCTTGCTGTACACCGCCGTTGTTGCCAGATATGGCGAGTTCATCGACAGATCAATGGCCGGAAAAATAACATCCAGATTCTGCTCAGCAAAAACCTCGCGCACCCTTCGGGTCGGGAAAAGGCTGATCACCAGCTCCTCGCCGGCTTCAGCCGCAACCGCTTCTGCGAGGCGGATAAAAACACCCCGGGTTGCCGACTCAACCATCAGCGGGATTGTAAAAGTCCCCATGCGCACAGAATCTGCCTGTAGCGGCATGCATACCGCCAGTGCCAATAGCGCTGTCAGGGTCAGACGATAATATTTGATCATGTCCTCAACATGCCCTTAATCATGCCTTCAATTATGATCCTGCGCTCCCGCATGAGGTCTTCTGGCCATGATATTGGCCAGAGTGCCACTGTCTTGCAGACGTTGCAGAGCCGCATTAATCTGCCCGGCGAGAATATGGCCTTCCTGATCCGCCCGGAAGGCATAAAACGTATCCTGCCTGCTCAGTGGCCGTGCCGGATCATACTGCACCCGGCTGACAGCCCCCGCCTGCTCCAGCGCGCGCAGACCGGAATGTTCCTCCACCACAAACACGTCAATACGCCCGGCCAGCAGCATCTGTACATTCTGAATATCGGTATTGGCACTCATAAACTGAATACCCGGCTGCCCGGTCAATAAAGGCGAATAAGGATAACCTGCGGTAATACCTACCCGCTTGCGCTGCAGCTGCTCCGGAGTGCTCAACACCGGTTGCCCCTTCAGAGTGAAGGCAAAGTCATCTTTGCTGTAAATACTGAGACTGCGATCATAAGCCACTGGCATGGTGACGCTGAGCGCCGGAAACAGGCCATCCAGATTGCCCTGCTCAAATTCAGACAAGGCACGCTTGGCGGGAAAGACAGTAATGTGGATATCCAGCCCGGCTTCGGCAGCCAGAGCACGGGTCAGATCGATGAAAATTCCCTGCTGTTCAGACTCCACCATCAGCGGAATCGGAAATGTGCCAAACACCAGGGGGCGCGCGGCCGACACGGCAGAAAGCGCCTGCAATACACAGAAAACAATCAGTAATTGGCCTGTGCGCATAACCTGTCCACAACAGAAATGAAGAGGTCATGCTACATCAGAATCCGCGGGGTTACTAACGCCCTGCCGGCATACAGCAGCGCTTATATTTTTTACCACTGCCACAGGGACACGGACTGTTTTTATGTGGCGCGGCATCACGCCTCAGATCCGCCAGATTCTGCTGATAAAAATCACTCAGATACCCATAAAGCTGCGGATGCTTTTTTTTCAGCAGCTGGGGGCGTTCAAAGAAGTACTCCGACGCCACAGCAAAAAATTCGGCCTGATTGGTTGCACCGTATTCAGGAATACCGGTTTTGCTCTGCTCCATTTCGCCAATTTTTTGCTGCACCAGACTGAACCAGGCATCACTGGTACGATAATTCTCCAGCCGCTCCGGAAAACCATCCAGCGCACCATCAGCCATATCCACCAGGTGGACAAATTCATGAATGCCAACATTGTGCTTATCTTTCTGATTGGCAAAACCGGCATGCAGATCGGGCTTACTCAGCGCCACTTTTCCCGCCATAGGACCGGTTCCGACCATGCCGGTAATTCGCGAATCCGGAGCGCCACACTGAAACTCTGCATTAAACGCTGCCGGCAGTAAAAAAACCGCCCGCACATTAAAATAATGCCAGCCCGGAAAGCCCCAAACCGGAATCACCGCACTCGCGGCAACCAGCAGGCGATCTTCATCGGTAACCTCAACATCGACACCACCTTCAACCGCAGTGGTCGCCAGAAACAACAGGCAACGACGCTCAAATTCACGCCGCTGCTCCGCACTTAGATGCCGGTAAAAATCTACATGAGCCAATAAATAATCGGACCATTCTGCCTGCCAGGCCGGCAATTCTGACACTTCCGGTTTAGCCCAGCTTGCCAGCTTATTTAACAGCCACTGCCACATTGTGTATTTATCCCTGTTATTCAGAACATATATCCGAGTCGTAATGTTGATACTGCCATATTCGGATACCAGGTCAGAACGTCTTCAGCCTGACGTACATTATCGCGCTGCTCTTCTTCCGCCAGCTCAGCCGAAGAACGGGTAACCTCACCGGACACCGGCACCACCAGAGTCAGCCAGTCGACCGCCAGCGTCCATGGCCCCTGCTGCCAGTGATTGGCAATACTGAACTGTGCCATATGGGTGTAAGCCTCACTGCGTACCCCCTGCTCAGTCAGCGGAAAGCCATAGACATCGGGATCGAGATAGACTTCATTGGTGCGGTACACATAACCGCCACTGAGGTTAAAACTGTTGCCCCAAAAGCGGCGTACTAACAAACCCGCATGGCGCTCTTTAAATCCGGCCAGTTTTAGTTTGGAGAAATTCACCTCGAAGCCGCTGTTCATATAGGACAGTCCCAACTGCCACTGGTCGCTGAGGTTCAGATTCAGCGCCACGCCTTTAGCGGCAGGAAATGGCAGGGAAAGCAGAGAAAACGCAGCGTCGATGCCAGCATGGTGACTGGCCCGGAATTCCCGTGAGGTTTCGGCCTGCAAGGCCGTGGCCAGAGTCAGCAGCACACTGCACAGTGCTATATGAAGTCCTTTTCTCATCCGCTTTCAGCTCTCAATTTTTAATAATTCAACATCAAAGATCAGCAACGAGCCGGCCGGAATGGTTCCGGCGCGCTGATTGCCATAGGCCAGATCGGCCGGAATAAATAAACGTGTTTTTTCGCCTTCCACCATCAGCTGCAAACCTTCCGTCCAGCCGTGGATAACCTGATTCAGGCCAAAGGCAATGGGTTCGTTACGCACCACAGAGCTGTCAAACACCGAGCCATCCAGCAAAGTACCATGATAATGCACTAATACCCGGTCGCGCGGGCCCGGGTGTTTTTCACCCGTTCCCGGCTGTAATACCAGATATTGCAGACCGGATGCGGTTTCTTTTACGCCATCCTGCTTTTTATTTTCCGCCAGGAATTCAGCACCCGCTGCGACATTTTCGACCGCACTCTTACCGCTGCCGACACCGGCACGACGTAATGCATAGAACAACAGACCTGCAATGATCACTACCAGCAAAATATTCAGCATACGAACTCCCGGAGCAATAAAATAATCGGGCATTCTAGCGACTGGACGGCATCAGTACCATGCCGTTTAATGACCTTCGGCCGAATAACAGGAATATCACTATGCCAACCGTTCACAGCGCAGCAGAACCGCGCCCAGCCATCGTTTTTATTCACGGCATGTGGTGCGGGCCAGAGGTATTTGAGCCCTACCGTCAATTTTTTACTGAGCGCGGTTACCAGTGCCATACCCCGGCATTACGTCAGCACGATATTCAGGACAACGAAAGCACAGCGCTTGGCCAACTCAGTCTGCGCGA
>NZ_DDCJ01000114.1:0-5230 GCF_002335285.1 Thalassolituus sp. UBA2009 | reverse complement strand
ATGGGAGGATTGCTGGCGCAAATGCTGTGTGCACGCCAATTAGCAACAGCTGCGGTGTTAATTTGCCCGGCATCACCGGCCGGCGTACACGCTCTGACAGCATCCGTTGTGCGCAGCTTTTTTACTGTGATGACGCGCTGGGGTTTCTGGAAAAAGCCCAACAAACTCTCTCCGGCAGCAGCGCGCTACTCCCTCTTTAATCGTCTGCCAGATGACGCAGCACAGGATGCTTATCAGCAAATGCGCCATGAAAGTGGCCGCGCCGCCTTCGAAATTGGTTTCTGGTTGCTTGACCGGAATAAGGCCAGCCGGGTTGATGAGCGCAAAGTTACCCAGCCGTTACTGGTCATCTCCGGCGCCGACGATCACATCACCCCCGCAGCCATCAATAAAAAAGTCGCAGCGCGCTATACCAACGCCGAGTATCGCTGCTACACCAACCATGCCCACTGGCTGATTGCAGAACCCGGCTGGCAAAGCATTGCCGGAGATATCGCCGACTGGCTTAAGCAGAAGCACGGGCAGAACGCATAAAAAAACGCCGCAGATGCGGCGTTTTTTTACTGAATCGTGCTTCAGTAACGCGACAGTTCTTTATCGTCTTTAAATAACTTATCTCCGACGTTCTCAACCTTTTTCAGAGCTTCCAGCGAGTTTGACAAAAACTCCCGCTCATACAGCACCACTACCACCAATGCTGCTGCGGCAATAAACGCCCAGGGATGGATAAACCAGGTCAGGATGGCGAGTGAAAAATAAAAAGAGCGCAACCCGTAGTTATAACTGCGGCTGGCCTGATCAATGATTTTGGCACCATAAATCGCAAAGCTGCGGCGTTCAGCCGCGGTTACTGAATCATCGCCCGGTAACGGGGCTGCACCCACCAGAACGGAGGCAAAGCCAAACTGGCGCATCGACCAGGTAAAGGTGAAGAAGGCATAAATAAACACGCCGATTAAGGTCAGGATTTTCAGTTCCAGCGCCAGTAAGGTATCGACCACCGCAAACGAGACTCCGGACAACATACCCTCAACTTTATCGACGGCGGTCAGCGCAGTCAGCAAACCCGCAAGAATCAGCACACAGGAAGAGGCGAAGAAATTAACGTTACGCTCAAGATTGGCCAGCAGAGCGGCATCCCCCACCCGCACTTCGCGCTGCAGCAGGCGCCTCATCCAGTTGATGCGATGCACATGCAAAACAGACGATAGAGAGGCCGAGGTTTTCGCTTTGTACTTGGCAAACTGGGTATAGGCTACCCAGCAACCGATAAACCAGGCCAGGCTGAGCCAGTTAATTAAACCAATTTCCGACATGCAGCCATTCTCCAGATAAATCACAGTACAAAGATACGTCAGCATAACCGGATTAAAGCCCGGTATGAATACACCCGTACCGCAAGCCTGACTAAGTAGTTTTACCAGTCAGGCAGAGCAACTGGCAGGAAAGTTCTGTGCTTATAAAGATAACGATTGAACTGCTGCCGCTTTCTGCAATCATAGCGCCGGTTGCGGTATCCGCCGCCTCTGCCAACCGCAGCGGGAAACAGAGCAGAAAACACTGAGCCATCACATTACGGAGAGCAATATGAGCAAGAAAAGCAAAGCACTGGCGGGTCAGCCAGTCCGGCGTAACCTGCATGCCTGTGCGGCCATTATGCGCAAAGGCGGCGTACACGAGGCGACGACCAAGGCCAAACGTAATGAGGCCAAACGGCAACTGAACAAGGCAATGCGTGAGGGGGGCAACAGCTCCCCTTTTTATTGCCTGTTATTTGCCATCATCTCAGGGGGCATTGCCTGAGTAGCTGCCATCACCCCGTTTTGTACAGTGACAACCGGCTCTGCCTTACTGCTGCCGCCCCACAATCACGGCTGCTCTGAAAGCCCCCTTGCACCAGCATGATTACAATTTGATCAACAGCTCTTTACTACCAGAGAATAACCGATAGAATGCGCGTGATTTTGGACTAGGCAAAGGATAAGGAATCATGCGCATCTACAATCGTCTATCTGCCGTTATTGGCATATCTCTGTCATCAATTACCCATGCTGTTGTCGTTGACACACTGACAGACACCGCAGACGACAATCTGTGCTCGTTTAACGAAGCCATCATTGTTACAAACACCAATACGCCCAGTGGTGACTGTTCCGGAGCGGAGCTGGACACCATTGAGTTTGCAACCGGACTGTTTCAACAAGACAACATCACCGATGATACGGCGGTATTGGCGCTGACACTGTCATCGCTGCCAATCAATATTACCGATAATCTGACGATTGCCACCCCGGCTCCGGATACCGCACTCTCTGTTTTTATTGATCAGTATATTGCCGCCGTTTCCTTTACGACGGACCCGGCAATGAATACCGCCGTATTTGACATTGCTGAGAACACCACGTTTACACTGCAAGGCATACACGTTGACGGCACTAATGCACCTTCTGCCACACTCATTGCTCTGAACAGCAACAGTAATCTGGTACTGAATAATGTCAAAGTCAGCAACTTCGGCAACTGGAATCCTGAAGGCATTTCAGAGCTCAATAATCTGGGCCTGATTCATGGTAATTCTGCCGCAGATATTACTATTTCAGATTCCGAATTCCGGACAAACCGGGCAGCAGGCAATGGAGCTGTACTGAATATTACGGCTAACACCTTCAATATCAGCAATTCCCGCTTTGAAGCTAACCGGGCAATCTGGAACGGTACCACTGGTGACGGTGGTGCTATTGCCATTTCAGGCGGTACACAACTTAACATCAGGTCATCCATTTTCAGCCGTAACTCGTCTGAAGGTAATGGTGGAGCGATTGCAGTCCTGTCAACCAACGCAGCCGTTAAAACCGAAAACAGTAACTTCATTGAGAACTACGCCCTCGACAGTGGTGGTGCGATATACACACAAGGTTCTGCAACGCTCTACAATACCGCACTGCTGAAAAATCGTGCTGATTTGTACCAAGGGGATGATAGCGTTAAACCAGGCGCCGCATTATTTATAGATAACGATGCAATCGTTGAAGTATTCAACTCATTATTCGCATTGAATACTCTTGCGGTAAGTGGCGATAGCAATGACTGCTTCGGCAATCTGTCACGCATTGAATACTCGTTTATCAGCAGCCAGAATGGCTGTGTTTTACCGGCAAATACCGGAAACAGCATTGTTGATGCCAGCGAGATCCCTGAGCTGATAACGATGAAGGACACTGACAACCTTCTGATTGGCTACAAGACTAACAGTGCCGTACTGCTTGATGCCGGAGATGCCTCAGGTTGTAAAGGACTGGATGACACGACTCTGAACAGCGATATCAACGGTAATCCGCGCCCACGCCCATTTATTAATACGGTAGAACGTTGTGATATCGGATCTGTTGAAATGCAACCATTAACCGTACAGATCACGTCTGCTCAAAACGCCTACAACCTTCCATATTCTGGTGCAATCAACACACCGGAGAATGTAAAACTCATCGTCAGGAACACCGGGGCTGAACCACTCAAAGGGGTTAATGTCAGCTTCAGTACACCAGCGAATTTCGCGGTGAAGAATAATGGGCAGATAAAAAGCGGTAATCTGCAGTTATTCTTTGATATATCGCTTGAGCCCGGTAACTCTAAGGAGATCAATATCGCCATGGTTGCTTTGGCAGACAAACAGAATGCAGAGATTATATTCAACGTGACCTCTGAAGAAGCCTATACCGCTGCCTCACCTGTCTTTAACGATACATCTGTTACCGTTAAACTCAGCTCCGGTACACCAGCTGATACAACCGGAGCCGCCAATGACTCATCCGGTGGTGGCGGTGGTGCTTTATGGCTGCTGCCACTTAGCATTCTCTTTATGCGTCGCCGTAAAGGCTGATCAACGGGCGCCTGCTTTAAGGCAGGCGCCTGCTTCTGAACATCACTAATTACTTTCCAGCCAGCCCTGCCGACAGAAATCTCACCAGACGCTGAATTTTAATATCCGACAACTGGCGGTAATCAAAATACGGGCACAGCACCAACCCCGACGCTTTATGCAGGGCGAAGTCATTATCCAGCCAGATCAGCTCGGTACTTAAACCCAGAGTCTGGGCATAGCCTTTAGCCAGTAATAAACGGATTTTTGTAGTATCCCGGTTCAGTCCCGGCGGCGAAAACAATAACGCCTGGCCACTGCCCGCCTGCAATAACTGCTGATCGCGCAGATCCTGCCAACGTGTATAGCCAGACACGTCCTGATTGTTATCTCCGTTAATACTGGCCTGCTGCAGGGCAAAAATCAGCTTGGCATACACATTAAATATTTTCCGCCAATGATTGCCGGTTTCGCTGGCAATACGGGCAATATCTCCGCGCTGCAGCAGCTGCATTGCCTGCAGTTGCTGGTATTCCGCCAGCGGCGGACGGTTGGCGATAAATACCTGAATACCGGCGTTATCGTCACCGAGGCCAATTCTCTGCTTACTCATATTGAGCGCTGATTAACCCGCTTCATTAATTCTTCTGCGCTTTCTTTGCGCTCGGAGTAACGGTCCAGCAGGTAATCGTTGCGGTCGCGGGTTAACAGCGTAAATTTCAGCAACTCTTCCAGCACATCGACAATGCGGTCGTAATACGGTGACGGTTTCATACGGTCGGTATCGTCAAACTCAGCCCAGGCCTTGGCTACCGACGACTGGTTAGGGATGGTCAGCATCCGCATCCAGCGCCCCAGCACACGCATCTGATTCACCGCATTAAACGACTGTGAACCGCCGCATACCTGCATCACCGCCAGCGTTTTACCCTGCGTTGGCCGCACTGCACCCATATTCAGTGGAATCCAGTCAATCTGTGCTTTCATAATGCCGGTCATAGCACCGTGGCGCTCCGGTGAGCACCACACCATGCCTTCACTCCAGTTCACCAGTTCGCGTAATTCCTGCACTTTCGGGTGGCTGTCGTCACTGTCATCCGGCAGCGGTAAACCGCTGGGATTAAATACCCGGGTTTCGGCCCCCATGGCCTCTAATAAGCGCACACTTTCTTCCACCACCAGTCGGCTGAACGAACGGCTGCGCAGCGAGCCGTAGAGCAACAGAATCCGCGGCTTATGACTCGCCGCCTGACGGGAAAATAATTCGTCAGCGGCCGGTACTTTAAATAACTCCGGTATCAGGTTCGGTAAATCGCTCATGGCTTGTCCTCACTCAGCTGGGCCGCTGGAAACCAGTGACGGGTTTTATTG